>CAMWWJ010000196.1 GCA_947177925.1 uncultured Lachnospiraceae bacterium | reverse complement strand
GGGGAATTTAATAAAAATATTCTTAATAATGAGTTAGAAGGAATTACAGATAGTTTAAATAGAAAGTATGGTAAAGATTTCTATAAATACTTGGCTATATGCGATTCAAATACAGTAGGACTTACTGGGAAATTACATTATGATGATGTAACAGATAATCAATATGGTAATCTGCTTAAGCTTGTTTATGAAATAAGTAAGCCTCAAGAGGCAGAAGGTGCAGGCGGTTCATGGGGATTAGGAAAAACTGTGTATTTTCGTATAGGAATCGGACTTGTTTTATATTATAGCAGAATCGTGAATGATAAGGGGGAGTATGAATCACGATTAGCAGCTTCATTGGTAGAAAATGAGATGGAACGAGATTCGTTAATACCAGTTTTACATGGTAAATCCAAAAGAGGAATTGCATGGTGGGGGGAACAAATAGATGATAATAAGACAAGACCTATTACAGATGAATGCTATATTAGGAAGATATTGCAAATTTTTAATATTTCTCCATATGAGGGTGAAATGACAGGAACTGCAATTATTATTCCATACATAAATGAAAAAATGTTACTGGAAAATAATCAAACCGAATATAAAGATGGTGAAGATAACGCAATTCAACCATTTTGGCGTAGCAATATAGAAGATTATCTAAGAATTGCCGTACAACGATGGTATGCACCAAGATTGAATAATATTAAATATCCATATGGTAAATTTCTTAGAGTTAAAATAAATAATGAAGGCATAGCACTTAATGATATGGAACCAGCTTTTCAAATTGTTCAGGCTTTATATAATAGAGCATCAATGGTGAGTAATGGAGGGGATATTTTAGATTGTGCAGAGATTGAAACAAAAACAGAGGATATTTCATTGCGAAATGTTCTGGATATATCAAGAGCAGGGAGGATTGCTTTTACCAAAGTATCACCAAAAACATTAAAAATAAGTTTTCCGGATAATAAACCCGAACCATATGTGTATTTCAATTGCGAAATGAGAGATAAAGAAAAGAATAAGCCGGTTGTATTTTTTACTCGCAAACCTGGTATGATTGTTTCATATGAAGATGTTGGCGGATGGGTAGATGGAATAAGTTCATCAAATAGAGATGAGTACATTTTTGCTATATTCGTATTGAATTCTGGAAATCATTTAACTGGCACAGTTTCAAGTTATAGCCTTGAAGAGTATATAAGAAAAAGTGAAATGGCTGATCATACTTCTTGGAGAGATTTTAGTTTGGGAAATATTAATCCTAGAATTATATCGAAAATTCAGGGGCAAGTGAATAGTAAAATATCGAAAGTATTCTTTGCAGAAGAAGAAAATATCAGTAAGATTAATTCGGGACTGGGAAAAATGTTTGGTGATTTACTTTTACCACCAGAAAACTTTGGCACAAAACCAAGTGTTGGAGAAAATGAAAGGGGGAAAAATAAAGGGGTAACAGAGAAACATAAAAATGTAATATTTACGTATGACCCCTTAAAAACGCAATATATACTCAATGGAATGATAGTAAAACTTCAATTAAAATCTCTAAGAAAAATTTCTTCAACAGGTGTTAAATTGGAAATAGATTCTGAATCAGGTGTAATAAGTCCTCAAAATTGGGAAAATCAAATGGGCTTGCTTATGCCATTTGAAATTTCGGGAGCAGATATATCTGTTCTGAAATTAGATGATAAAGACATTAATGAAATATGTCATGTGGATAATTGTAATAGTATTATTCAAGCATCATGTTTTACATGTGAACTAATCAAAACAGACAAGGCGGCAGGATATGGAATACATATTTTAATGGATAAAAAATATGCAGTAGAGTTTGAAATTACTGTGAGCATTCAGTTAAATAGAAAAGATATCAGACCAATATTTGTTGTTGAAAAAGAAGGTGATAGATAATGGCAGCTAATATTTCGCTATTTCCAGTACTAAATGATGAAATGTTGGGGAAAATCAGATTTCAAGCTACACCATATGAATTGTACTATATAAGAGAAGAACAGGAATTTGTATTACGGGCAGAGGAAATTGAAAGTAGTCTAATAATGCATAAAGTTATTGATGAAGAAGGAATTTGGTCACCTGATGATTATAATTTATGTATTAGAAGAAGGTATTCATTAAGAACTTATCAATGCTTGTTTGGAGAAAAGGGTATTGCATGTAAAAATGCAGTTCTGGGATTGGCATTAGTGTGGACATCAGCAGATTCCAAACAAAGAGGAGTGCTAAAAATAGGAGATATCAGAAATTCCTCTCAAGATATAGAGCTAACGTTGAATTATGAATTTTTGGAAGCACAGTTAAGAGGAATTGTAGAGTTTACGACAGTTATTTACATTAAAGAAGCAGGAACACCTTCTTGGGATGAGGAACATTTGGCAAATGAATATGGCTGTTTATTAGGTGAATTAGATAAGTTTATCATTAAGCTTGATGGAACAGGTTCTGTATTTCCGATTTATGAAATTAGCGAACCAGGTCAACCTCTGTGGTATGTTAAATGTGACTGGGAAGATCCAACATATGAGCAATTTTCTGAATGTGTATCTATTAACATTAATACTGCTCACAAAAATTATAAATATCTGGATAAAACCAAAAGGACATTTGATGAACAGTTACTTAAAGAAATAATGGCGAGTGCGCTTATTTTGATTATTACCAAGCTCAAAGAACAGGATAATTATTGGGATGTAACAACTAATGGGGATGATATACAAAAAGGTAGTGTATCAGAGGCGATATATTATTTTATAAATACGTTGGAATGGGATGTTTCAACACCTGAAGCAATGTCGATTTCCATAAGAAAATTTTTTGAACAAAGGATATAAAAAAATGGTCATAAAAACATTAAACAGAACAGAAGCACAGAATGCAATGAAAGAATGGCTTTCAAATTATCCTGCATTACCAGGAATTGAGAAAGATTATTTAAAGATTAGAAATGATATTCAAATATTTAATCAACAAGTACGCACTGAATGTCCACAAGAAATTGCAAAGAGAGATTATTATATAGATGCGCATATTGGCATTCTTTTATATAATTATTTATGGAAACAGCCGGGTTTTAATTTGAGAACAGCAGCTAATGATGATTTTTGGAGATATTTATCTGTCAAAGTGGTTCCGGATGTAGTTGCTGAACGATGGGGAAAAGATAACGAAAGTCATTATTGGAGTAAACCAGCTCGTATATGGTTAAGAAGTATATGGTGGTATGTACATTTATCATGGCAGGGTGATATATTAACAACAATAAGGGTTTTAGAGGCACCTTGTTTTTCAACGGATAGTATTTTGAATCTTGAAGAGAGAACTGGGAGAAGGGGCACATTTATAAATGTTTATCGATATATTATGTATTATTATAGTCATATATCACAAAGTACCCTTAATAATTTTAATAAAAACACTAAGACTCAACAAGATGATTTGTTTAGAGTGGTAATGAAATTAAATACTGCAAAAGTTATGGTAATAGATCCGGCACTTTATCTTGGTGGGGAGAAAGAGTATGTACGAGCATTATTTCAAGATGCGGGGGTGCGAGTGTAATGTTACCCAAAGTTGTAGATTTATTTTCGGGATGTGGTGGATTGGCATTAGGGTTTGAAAAAGCTGGATTTGATATAGTAGCGGGAATAGAATTGATGCCAGAAGCATGTAAAACAATATCTTATAATCTTTCATGGAGATATGGGAAAAAAGAGACACATATTTGCGGAGATATTACAGGAATAGATGGAGATATTTTTAATGATAAAATTGGTGATGAGGGATGTATTGTTATTGGAGGACCTCCTTGCCAGGCATATTCAATGGCAGGAAGAGGAAAGTTACGTTCTTTAGGGAAAGACAGAGTAAACATAAAAGATGCTAGGGGATATTTATATCATGATTTTTTAAAATTTGTTTATGCAATGAACGCTAGGGCGGTAGTTATGGAAAATGTACCAGAAGCAACTGATTTTGGAGGAAAAAATATTCCTGAAATTGTATGTGATGATTTGCACAAGCAAGGTTATAAAGCATATTGGACAATCTTGAATTCAGCAGATTATGGTGTTCCGCAAATTAGAGAACGAGTTTTTGTTTTGGCAATAAAAGAAAGTGAAAATAAAGAGATTTTGTTACCGCAACCGACAAATAGGAATAAGGCAGATGAACTAACACAACACCAAAAGAGATTTGAAAGATACAATAAGTATAGTTATTTTAGAAAACCCAAAGGTACAGAAAAAATCGAAAAAATATGGACAACAGTGGGTGAAGCATTTTCAGATTTACCAGAAGTTTTTCCGAGTGCTGATTCAAAATATAAGCTAGTATCCTTAAATATTGAGTATCCATATAGAACAGAAGCCCAAAATGATTTTCAGACGAAGATGAGAAATTGGTATGGCAAGGAATTATCGGGTGTATCTGCTAATGCTTTTAGAAAAAATATGCGTGATTTTCTGATATTTGCAAGAATGAAGCAGGGGGACAACTATTTAGATGCGTCAAAAATTGCGGATGAATTGTTTGCAGAGGAAGCAAAAGTATTTGGATATGAAAAGAATAGCGTTGAGTATAAAAAGCTTTATGACAAAATGGTACCACAATATGATAAAGATAAATTTGAAAATAAGTGGAAGAAGTTAGATGAAAATAAACCATCTCATACGTTAGTGGCACATCTGGCAAAAGATACCTATAGTCATATACATCCATGGGAACCTAGGGGAATCACAGTTAGAGAAGCTGCAAGAATTCAGTCTTTTCCAGATGATTTCTTTTTTGATTGTTCGATGGGAGACGCATATAAGCAAATTGGAAATGCTGTACCACCGTTATTAGCATTAGGTGTTGCTACAGCTGTGTATAATACTTTTACGGAGGAATAAAAGATGGAAATACTTGAAGAAATCAGGGAATGTTTTGCTTCTACTCAAAATGGAGCACGTGATATAAAGTCATTACCTAAAGAATATCCAGCAATGGTTATAAGAAATAGTGAGGGATACGGGGTAGCCATAATTTATAATAATGAAAAGGATATATCTGAAAAGTTTGTAAATAGCAGGTTATATACACAGTCACTAAGTATTGATGGAATAGAAAGTAAGTATTTAATTTTAAGTTGTATGAAGGATAGTCTTAGGTATGAATTTGCAACGGTATGTGCCCAATTTGTGGAACCCGGTATGAATGGAATTGATAGAAAAAATCTTTTATTAAATCCGTTAGAGTGGTGGAAGCAATGGCGTGAATTAATGGGAAACACTATATCGAATCGTCAACCATATAGTGTGATTGCTGAAATGATGGTGTTGGATGAATTATATATAAATGATAAAACAATAGAATGGACGGCGGTCAATTCGGGAAGCCATGATATTGAAGGAAATAACTGCAGTTATGAAGTGAGATCTACGATTAAAAGATATGAAGCAGCAATAACAATTACAAGTCAACATCAATTGCAAAGCTTTAAGCGTCTTCAATTATACTTCTGCAGATTGGAAAAGTCTAATCACGGAGTTTCTATAAATGATATGAAGGATAAGTTAGTATCGGATGGATATGACAATGAAAAAATTGAACAGCAGCTATATCAGATAGGATATGAAAAAGGTGCAAGTATTCGTGATGAAAGATATAAGGTGCTGGAAAAAAGAAAATATGAAGTAAATGAGAAATTTCCTAAAATAGTGGAATCTTCTTTTAAGGATAACCGTATGCCAAATTCGATTACGCATATTACATATACTATTGATTTAGACGGATTGGAATATACTAAATGGTAATCTAAGGAGAAAAAATGTTTAGAGTAATCGAAACTTTTAGCGGGATAGGAAGTCAGGCAAAGGCATTAGAACGAATAAATACGGAATATGAAATTGTTAATACTGTTGAATGGGATATTAACGCAATATTGGCTTATTGTATGATACATAAGGGCGAAATAGATATAAAGAAATATGAGGATATTTCTGAAAAAGACATTATAATATTTTTGAAAAGTTGTACATTAAGTTTTGATGGAAAAAAGCCAATGCATGAGAAGTCATTAGAGCGTATGCCAATAGAATTGAAAAGAAAGATATATACAGCAATAAAAGAAACAAATAACCTGGTAAGTATTACTGATGTTAAAGGAAGTGATATTCCGGAAAATATTGATTTACTTACATATTCTTTTCCGTGTCAGGACCTTTCATTATGTGGGTGCTGGCATGGAAATAAGAGTGGTATAGCAAGGGAAGCGAACAATAGGTCAGGTATGCTTTGGGAAGTTGAGAGAATACTGCTCGAAATGAATGAACAAGGCAGGCAACTTCCAAGATTTTTGGTTATGGAGAATGTAATTAATATACTTTCAAAACCACACGAGAAAGATTTTGGAGATTGGAAAAGAACCCTTGAAAACTTGGGATATTACAATCACATCTATAGGCTTAATTCCAAGAATTTTGGAGTTCCGCAAAAAAGGGAGAGAGCATATATGATAAGTATTTTATGT
>CAMWWJ010000195.1 GCA_947177925.1 uncultured Lachnospiraceae bacterium | reverse complement strand
GATATATAGGTGCACTGCCAGCGGGACTTGCTGCAAAACTAATTGCCATATGATAGGAGGAAAACAGAAAGATGAAATTAGGAATCGTAATACACAAGCCGATTCCCATATCTTCATAAATTTTTATAAATGCCCATAAAACCTAGTGTTTTCAAGGATTTGCGAAGTTTAAAAATCAATAAAGTTTCATGCCGATTTATACAAATCCATACCAAATTGGTGCGGATTTGGTGCGGCAATTTAGAAAAAGAGTTCCAACACAGAAAATCTATTTTTGTAATCAATGTTTTATTGCTATCAGAGAAAGGTATTGTAGAGAAGAAAAGGAACGACAAGAATGAAAAATAGTGTAGAACTTAAACAGTTGGTTGATGATCAGGATTTCATAGATAATATGAATAAAGCTTTTTCGGATTTGCGAGCTGATTATGAATTGACAATGGATACATCTTTGGAGAAAATAAATGAGTTAAATCAGTTACATGTAGATGTAAAAAATCATCTATCGGATTTAACATCACTTTCAAGAAAATCAAGTGGAACAATTTGTGGATTAAGAGGAACAGGAAAGACTCATTTAATGTTACTTGCTAGACACAATCTAAATTCCAATCTTTGGAAAAGTGAAAAAGATAATAATTTGTGTATTTATCTCAATATGAAGCGATTATGTTTACCGGATAATTCCGATAATGATACATTTAACCGTGTCTTTAGCATTTTTATATATGAGGAAATATCTGCACAATTGTTAACTATACTGAAAGCAATGCGAGGAAAGTCATTTCTTGAAAAAGTTCAAAAAGTATTCAATAGGAAGAACAAAAATCTTCAGTTGAGTCTTCAAAAAGCAGTTATGTATGTTTATACCATGAATGCAATTGCACATGAGGGAAATGAGCAAATCCGTAATATTGGTGCAGGTAGTTATGAGAAAGAGGATATAAATAAGGAAATTTCCGAGTTAGTTAATGGACTTAATGCATCATTAAAAGAATTGGTTCCTGAGATTGGTATATCAATTAATGAAACAGAAGTGTCTGAAACTACAAAAAGAATAAAAACCAATAACACATATTACCAGTATCTCAATGTAAAGAGTGTTAGAAATCAACTAAAAGAAATTATAACATTATTAGGACTTGATTCAATTACATTCTATATTGATGAATGGGAGAAGATAAGTACAATTCATAAATGCCAAGAACGGACTGCATCATATATTGATAAGATAATGGATGATCCTATATATTTTTGGATTGGGATTGTTCCATATAGAGGTGGGTTGTATTGTTTAGATAATGGCGCAGATTTACAACATCAGATTAATCTAGATGAGAGTCTTGTCTTTGAAGCCTCAGAACAAGAGCGAAATCTATGTATAAATTATTTTAAAGAAATAGTAAATCAAAGATTAAAACATTATTTTCCAGGTAAGGGATATACCTATGATATAATGTTTAATTCGGATGACAATTTTGCAGGTCTTGTCATGGCAAGTATGGGAAATACAAGAGATTTTGGGACCATGCTTTTTAAATGTTGGTCGTCTTATCAAACATATAGGAAGTCACACCTTTCGCCCGGAAGACCATTTAAATATATTTCTAATCAGATGATTGTGGATGCGATAAAAGATAATGGAGATAAGAAGTATTCTAATATTGAAAGTCAAAATGATGTTGTTAAAGTTTGGAATGATATAAAAAAATACTGTATTAGTAAAAAATCTAGCCATTTTGCAATAGAAGAAAAATCGGAATCATTAGATTGTTTGAGAGAACATGAGTTTTCAGAACTAATATACCATCGGTTATTGCATCTGAGAAAGACACACGTACCGGCAAAAGATACTGATGTTGAGAGTAAACTATCTATATATGCAATTAATTATGCTGCAACATATTCTCTACATTCACAGGAAAAAAAGATGTCGTTCATTATCGAATATAAAGCGATACATGATCGCGTTAGACGTTACATATATAATCCGAAAGAGGTGTTGAATCAGATTCGAATTTCAAGCGGTGAAATTTTTCCATGTATTAGTTGTTCAATGCCTATTAATCCTGAGTCGATGAAGGCAGCTTGGGAAAAGAATTCGTGTCCGTTTTGTGGAGGTAAAATACACAGAGGTAATGCACTGTAAAGAGGTTCTTAGTCGAATGGAAGTTATCTATGCAGGCTCAACTATTCGACAGACCTATATTGCAGGGTAAATTGGTTCAAATCGGCAGTTATGAATGATATTATTGCAAAGCACTCTATGGACTGTGTTCGATATACGAAACCTGTTAGGGCGGTAGATGATGTTAAGTATCTGACTGTTGACAAGCAAGAAAAATTCTTGAAGCAGCAAAGCGTTTCCACAATTACAGGCAATATGCCTTGTTGTAAACAGAGTTGAGGGCGGACAAATCTGCAAAAAACTGTTCCTATGACACACACTTACACAAATTGTGTGACGAAGCAGGAATTAAAAGAGTTTATGTTTTCACATTTAGCAGGGAATCTAGAAATGCTCTCAAATGCTTGATTCTACAGGGGTTGAAGATTTTTGGAAAGAGAAAGCAAGTTATCGTAATTTACCGCAAAATGTCGTAGTTTGATGAAAAAAGTGTGTAGTAAAGTGTGTAGTAGAGCATATAGTAGATCGGAGTATGGATTTACCAAATAGCAATATTGACAGATGATCGCCCATGGCTTTGCAGCATTGCAAATACATGGGCGAAGTTGTATTATAAAATGAAATCGTATTGTTGCAGGAGTAATCATAATGGAGAGAATAACAGATGTTACAAAAAGGGACATCTTTGAGATGTTTCGAGATGGTATAACGGATTCGGAAGGACCTTTTGATATACAGATCAAATATCCATACTATGGGCGTTTGAATGAAATTGAATTTCTAGAACGATTATACAATTTGCAAGAAATGGAAAGTTATGATACAAGGTATAGTAGTGCATATGAAGATATTGTTCAGCACACAATTACCAATAATGACTATCCTGATTGGTGGGTGTTTTCGGATGATAGGTTTAAGCTAAGTGGGGGATCGGATGAAATATATTTGAATTTTATATGTGAAATATTCCATCCATATGTACGAGATGAGCGGAAAGAGTGGGAACGTTTTTTTTACAGAATAAATAAATTGCTACGTGTAGACGGATATGAGTTGTACCCGAAGGGGCAAATATCTGGAAGGAATGTATATAGTTGGAGATTGTGCGGTGTAGAAGTAGTGGAGCAAATGTCAGATGAGACATTATTAGATTTGGTTGCTGACTTCAAAATTGGTTTGTTATCGAAAGCTACGGATGGTAATATTGAAGAGTCTGAATATAAAAGATGCCGTGATATATTAATGAAAATACCAAAGTTGAAAGATGATATACCTGATTTTATCAAGAGTAATCGGACGGCCCAGGAATTTCGCCGATATATGCAAGCGGTAGAACAGCATTATGCGGGTCGTCGAGATCATATTGAACAACAAATGAATAAACTTATGGAGTCAATTGAGAAAGGTGTGAAAGTTGATCCGTTTATGGAGTTGCAAAAATACAAGCAACTTGGTGAGTTAGGACATGGTGGATATGGAATGGTGTATCGTTATCATAACGAATGCCTTGATATGGATTTTGCAGTTAAAATTTATGAGCCAGTTTTTGTGCTTCCTGAAGAACAAGCCGAGGGAGAAAAGAGGTTTTTTAGAGAGGCTAAGATGATGTTTGCTCTGAATAGTCCATACATAGCTCGCATTTATGATGCTGGGAGGATTGATAACAAGCCATACATTAGGATGGAAATGATTGATGGATATGACCTCATAGGTTTGCATGAGCAAGAAGGAAATATGAGCTTTGAGCGTAGCGGACTAGCAATTTTACATATTTTGGCGGGATTAAGAGTGGCGCATAAACATGGCGTAATCCATAGAGATTTGAAGCCGAGTAATGTGATGTTTGCTAAGGATGAAAAAGTATGTAAAATTATAGATTTTGGTGTTAGTGCTTTCTTAGATGCAGATAATTATACAAAGTTGACTAAGACGGGTGAATGTATTGCAGGTGGAGCTTATATAGATCCTATTCTGCAGGCTAATCCCAAATTGAGAGATCCCCGCGTGGACATCTATTCAGTTGGTGCAATTTGGTATTTTTTAATATGCGGTCGTGCTCCGGGAGGGAGCAATATGAGAGATTATCTCAAACAATCGAATGTGGAACTGATGGATTGGCAGTTGGATTTGATTATGAAATGTCTTTCTGGAAATATAAATGATCGATTTGCATCATGTGAGGAATTATCAAATTTTATTAAGGATAAAATACCATATTATAAAAATGCGTGAACAAGAATAATAAAGAAGATATATTATGCCTTCAGGAAAACTAAACTTACAACAAAGGAGGCATGAGATGTCAGAATATCAATTACAAATCAAACAAGTGGTGGATTATCCGCGCTGCCGCATTTATAGGCAGTTTGTCCAGTCACTGATCACAGACCAGAGCATTCGCACAGGCGGGGGCTCTGGTCTTTTTTATTTTACGGTTCTTTGCAGTAATGCAAATTTCCGTACATCCTACCGCCGTATAGATGGGATCGGCTATACGATCTATCCCGGAGAGTGGATATGTACGGTTAAAGAACTGGCTGGGTGGTTCCGTACGCACTTCCAGCATCAGGCACTTGATATATTGGATGAGCTGCAGAAAAGAAACCTGATTTCTTATCTGTCGCTTGACCGGGGAAAGGTGATTAAATACAAAATCCGGGATTGGAAAAAGCATAACACAGTTTTGGATTATAACTGCCCCTGCCAGAAAGACACGGGTTTTTTCTTTATGCCAGTTATTACAGCAATGGAGCTGGTGGGCGCAAGGCGGTGCTCCGAGATGGACATCCTGCTGGATCTGTGGCTGTCTACGGTCTATAACGACAGTCAGGTGCAGGGCTCAGAGGCCGGTCCGGTGGTATACCTGCGGAACGGCACAGGATGCCCGTTGGTGAACTACAGTGAACTGGCAGCCCGCTGGGGAATTTCAAAGGCTACTGTGGGCAGGGTGCTGAAAAAGTTTGAAAAGTTGAGCTATATATCACTGATGGCATTTCCAGGCACAAAGGGCAGTGTCATCTACTTGAAAAATTATCTGTCCACTATGTTCCAGATATCAGATATCCTGGTTGATAAGGAGGAGGTTGCAGTGGTTCTAAACATCAGGATTAGTCTGCCGGACAAAGCAGGCAAGGCGGGCGATAATACTGTTTTGGAGCCGGAGGTATGCGTTTCAGAAGGATTGTCCAGCGTATCAAAAACGCACATGGAGGCTATTGTCAGGAAGATGGCGGAAATCCTTGATTCACAAGGGGTTTCCTGTTTCCAGTGCCCCAAAGCCACATATAAGTTATATCTTTTATCGGACGACTGGAAGGGAAAATATTTAAACCACCCGCATGAGGTACCGGGCAAACGCATTGGGATGGATGTCTGTTGCGGAAAGGTTAATCGGGTCTATACATTTGAATTGATACTCACGCCTATAGGCGGGAAGAAAGAGAGGGAATGAAGAATGACAAAGAAACAGAGGGAGATGGATATTACAGAGAATCCGTTATATCACGATACATGGAAACTGCTGAAGAAATACAGGGATGTGGTGTGGAGTCTGGAACTGTCCGTACAGCAGGTGCGCAACAGGTTTGAGATTGAGTATGGGAGTACCATAGAGGACTTCTTGGAATCGGTATACCTGGCGGGGGTGGATTTTGCCGGGAGCGACATTGAACACCATGCCAAGTGCATAGAGCGCAGCCACCGGATGATAAAGCTGCTTGACAGTTCCATTGAGCTGCTTCGGAATAAGCACAAGAACGGGGAGACCTACTACTGGCTTTTGTATTACACGTTCCTTTCCCCACAGCAGCTGAAGAATGTGGAGGAGATCATAGAGCAGCTGAGGCCTCATATCCGGGACATCAGCTTCCGCACTTATTACCGCAGGAGACAGGAGGCAATCGAGGCGTTGAGTTCCATTCTGTGGGGATATACCTCCAGAGAGAGCGTGGAGATATTGGAGAAGTTTGTACCGGAAACGGAGCCTGGCACATAATTGGCACATGTATGCATAAAATTGGCACGGATTTGCTCTTTCACCGCAAATATCCGTGTGCTAGACTATGTATGTTCAAAACTGCACCCAAAACTAAATAAGGCAGAGATTGGCACCTTTTGCAAGGTGCTGTTTTTCTGTCCGAGGAAAGACCATGTCGCATATAAGAGGCATGGTTTTTTTATGCCAAAAAATGAAGGAGGTTAAAAATTGAAAAGAAGAGCAAACAAATTTTATGAAACGGCTGCCAAAGGGAGCCCTCATAGGTTTCCAGCGGCAAAAGCAGCCTATTACAGTTTTCTTGCCGGCATGACGTTCCTGGCATACACGCAGCCGGTATATGCCGCAACAGACGTGTGGGCAAAGGCAAGTGAGATTATGCAGGATGTGTATAACCAAATAG
>CAMWWJ010000194.1 GCA_947177925.1 uncultured Lachnospiraceae bacterium | reverse complement strand
TGCTCTCCCGATTGGCGTAGAGGTGTCAAACTTTTCCGTGGAAGAAACAAACTCCACATGATATTTTTGAAATATCTCCATCATATTTGCAAAGTCCAGAATAGAACGGCTGATACGGTCAAGTTTGTAGACAATGACACGCTTTATCCTGCCTGTGCGGATATCATTCATCATTTTTTCAAAGCCCGGTCGGTTGGTGTCCTTGCCCGAAAAACCTTTGTCCGTATATTCAATACAGGCTTCCCCGTGGGTTTCGTATCTGCAATATTCAAGCTGGCTTTCTACGGATATGCTGTCCTTTTTTTCAATTGACTGTCTTGCATATAATGCGTCGTACATTTAGTATCTACCTCCCAAAATGTAAAAAACCGATCATACTGTTTATATGATTGTTTTGTAAGGAACTTACGCATACTTTTTGAAAATCTGATAGAGCCGTGTTGCGATTTCCTGTCGGGTTTCCTGCTCTGATTTTTTCTGAAAGGCGGGGTAGATGTTGGTAACTGTCAGCCTCATTTTGTCTTTGCATATCTGGGTATCGGGTGTGGGAGAAGTGTCAGTTTTTGGCATAAACTTTCTCCTTTGGCGGTTTCCCTAAATTTTATGAGAAGTGGCAAGTACACTATAACGGGAATAGCGTAAATTACCCCTTTTCCCTTACTACGAAGGCGAGGGAAAATCTGGAAAGTTTTTTGGGGAATTTTATAAAAAGTTTAGAATAGCGGAATAGCAAGCATAGGAATTGAGTACTCAATCCCGTAAATTTTCACATTATTGTTCTGCGGACTTGTGAAAATTTGCTTGTTGGGAATGTGTCCAAGCCAACTAAAGTTGGCTTTACCCTCTTAAAGAAAGCAGAAAAAGACACCAGGGAGGACAGTCAATCAAGCTGCCTTTCCCGGTGCTTATCCGTTGAATTTATAGCCGACACCCAACACAGTTTTTATATAGATTGGGTTTTTACTGTCCGGCTCAATCTTTTTCCGCAGGTTGTAAATCACGTTGACAACACTTGAATGGCAACTATTGCTGTCCATGTTCCAGACGGCTTCAAATATCTGTGACCTTGTGAGGACAATGCCGGGATTGGAAGCAAGATACACAAGTGTACTTTATTCAAGACGGGTAAGGTTTATTTCTTCTCCATTTTGAATTACCATGCGTTAGCTCTGCCTTATTTCCAAACCCGGAAAAGATAGAGTTCGAGTGGTGGTAATCTGCACGGCTTCAAGTTAGTACTGCTATAATTTTGTCAATCGCATTTTCATCTTGTTCATTAAGTGTCAGCAACAGTATTTTCATATGTTATCGCCCACTTTTAAAGTGCAATGTATTTTACATTATCATACTGTTTGTGCGTCTGCTAATTCCATAAACAAGAACAATTCCTGTTATGCTATTAACAGCAATACCTAATACAATCATTTTGCTTGTTAATTCCATTCCGTTATATCCAGAAAAAACATACAGATAATACATAAAATCTATAAACGAAATGTAACTGCCAAAAAACTGGCTAAATAAATTATTGACTAACAAAATTATCAGAGAAGCGCACATCATACTGGATATATTCGACATATATAAGGACAAAAGCACTAAAAACAGAACCATTGTTGTCTGTGGAAAGGTTAATAGTAATATTTGTAACAAATATTCCTGTGCATTATCAAATATATGACTGCCCCATAAAACGAAGCCTGTTACAATACTAACGATTACCACAAACAAAAAAAATATCAATGCAACCGTGAAAATACTAACAGTTTTTGCTATTAAAAGCTGTTTTTTGGAAACGCCATTCAACAAAGGCTGCCTCAACATACCGCTTGCCTTTTCCCCACAAATCAATACTGCACTGATAAAGCTAAGGAATAGTGTACCGACAATATCAATATAGGACTGCATACACATTGTTGGAAATTTACCGCCTGCATAATATCTCATGCCATTATCTTCTGAACTGCCTGCACATTGAAGCGCATTGGAGATGATAATTACTGCCATCACAACAAAAAATAAATATAATATCTTTTGCCTTTTCAGTCGTGCAAATTGTATATTTAATAATTTTATAATCATCTTTTACCTCACTCAAAAATCAATTTTTTTTGTTCTGTATAGGCATATTTGAAAAAAAACAATTCCGTACAATATCATAATGAATATTCCTATAAGCAATTCACTAAATGGCATTTTCTGATACTCATATGTAAATGTCCAAAGGTTAAGGTAATATCCAAGCCACATTTTTTGTAAAAATGTAATATTGGAGCTGTAAATAAATTGGTCAATCAACAGATAAATAATCACAAAAAATATCGTTTTCCATGCGTTACGGGTATATATGCATAGTGCAATTATTCCAAGTGTTATAACAGACATATAAATACCCGATAACAGATATTTCATAACAGTTCTGATTAAGGCTGTCTGTTCAAAAATTTCATAGCCCCAACGCATAAAGGCTGTTGTGTAATTTATAATAGCTGTCAGCAAAACAAAAATCATTGACATACTAGCGGCAACATAAATTTTTGATCGTATCATTCTGCTACGATTTTCCCCATGCAATAAAGGCTGATAAAGCATTTTGTTCTTATCTTCCTCACAAATAAACAACGTCAGCAGAAATACATTAAAAAGAATACCCACTGTTCCGACATAAAATCTCATCATAAATTCGGGGAAGTTTTTTCTCCCAACAATTCCAATGTTGATATTCAGCATTTCTTCCATTTGTGGTGTTGAAATAAGAAAAGCATAAAAGAAAGATGCTGTAAAAAAGCAGGCAAAAAAAATGTAAATTAATTTTTGTCTGTATATTTTCCTTGCATATAATCTTGTTAATGGATACATGGCTCTGCTCCCCCTGTCAATTTCAGAAAAAGATCCTGCAATGAATGTTTCCGCATGGAAAGATAGCTGATATGCAAATGGTTTGCTACAAGTTTTTTTACAAATTCATCGAAACAGATATTTTCAAGTCTGATTGTAAACTGATTTCCTTTCTGTGACACCAAAATTATTCCTTGACACCCGGAGAGGACGCTCCTAGCAGCTTTTGTTTCTTCCAGTATGCAGTCAACAATATTTGTCGTTTCAGATAAAATTTCTTCCGTCTTCCCCTGCAAGATACTTTTTCCCTTATCTAAAATTAAAATATCGGTACAGAATTTTTCCATATCATGTAGTTGGTGTGATGAAACAATAAATGTTGTGTTTCGTTCTTTCGCCATATCACAAATCAGACGGTATAGGTTAATCTGTCCCTGCGGGTCTAATCCGTTTGCCGGTTCGTCTAAAATAATCAATTTTGGTTGCCCTAACATAGCTCTTGCCAATGCCAACCTTTGTTTCATTCCAAGCGAAAACTTTTTTACTTTCTTTTCAGCCTGTGAACTAAGCCCGACATAATCAAGTAATTCCATGACTTGCCCGTTAGGGATATTTTCATATAGATGTGCAAAACATTCTATATTTTCTCTTGCGGTCAGTTCTGGATAAAAACTGGGGGTATCAAGTGCTGCCCCAACCTTTGACAATGCCAGTCCGGGATTTTCGTCTAATGATACGTTGTCTATGACGATTTTCCCGTTATCTTTAGAACACAAGTTGGTAATCATCTTTAATGTCGTAGTTTTACCCGCCCCGTTTGTTCCCAATAGTCCCATGATACTTCCGGGTGTAAGTTCAAAGCATACATTCTCAACGGCAGTTTCCTTTTTATATGCTTTTCTTAGATTTTTTACACTGATTATTTTCTCCATTTTTCAATCCTCCCAATAATTCCAAATAATATTATTCCAATTACTTCTCCAAGGGCATTACCTATAAATTCTTGCATATGGAGTACATCATTCCACACATAATCTCCTGTAATTAGTTTTGTTGCATAGTTTCCTATGATTACCAATAACAGAAACAATGCTATGCAATCCCAAATGTTCCATTTTAGGAATGTTCTTATAAGTACTGGAAACCAGAGGATAAGAAGCCATAACAGCAGGATAGGTAAACCATAGCGGAAAAACCAGACTGTCCCTGTTTCCATAAGATAATATCTAGTAATCTGTATGACTGAAAGCAGACAGAATGTTCCAATGCTTATAACTGCCATTGCAATACAGCCTTTATTCTTTTTGCAAGTTGAAAGAGCGTATATAAAAGCGTCCGCAAATAAGCAAGAGCTTCCTGCAGTCAAAGACCATGTAATTCCTTTGTTTACAGCTAAATCCACAATTAGACAGACAATTATTGCAATAAAGCTAAGACCACCTAATCCATATAACAGATACCTCTTCTTTGTTTTTTTCAAAAATCTTTTTACATCTGAAACTTCTGTCGGCGGCGTTTCCATTTCTAAATGAAAAGCCATATCGTGGTACACCTCTTTACAATCCGTACAATGCTCCAAATGATTTTCTATGCTCTTTTTGGAAAAATCACTTACAATCCCGTCCACATAGAGAGGAAGCAAATCTTTTACAATCTCACAAGCTAATTCTCGTTCCATTCATTCATTCCTTTCATTATTTTTTGTTTTCCCCTGTAATAAGTTACTCTAGCCCAATTTTCCGTTTTTCCCAAAATAGCCGCAATTTCAGAAAATTGTAGATATCCTGCCAATCGTAAATACATGACTTCTCTTGTCAAATCATCTAAGTTGTGCATAAGGCGGAAAATTTCTATTTTCTGCAAATTAACAATGCTTTTATTTTCTACATTTTCATTAGAAGGTATTGTATCGTCCAGTGGGGCGGTTTTATGCTTGCTTCTTTTTTCGAGCTCTTTATACCATAAATTTTTGGCAATTCCGCATAGCCAGACGGAAATTTTGCAGTCTCCTCTAAATTTGTCAATTCCTTTGACTGCTTGAAAGAATGTTTCCTGCGTCAGTTCCTCGGCAAGCCCGCTGTCCTGTGTTAAACCGCAGAGAAATTTATATATCATGGAAGCATTTTCCCGATATATTTCATCAATTTTTTCTTTATCCATATCAGCACCTCATATTGTTAGTTCTTCTCAAGTGCGATTTGTTACAAACAATTTCAATTTTTTTATAATATTTTATTTCGCTTTTTCAAACAGCTATAAATATAATCATATACGATTAAGTAGATAAAACAAGCAAAAAACTGGGAAACGGCAGTCAGCAGACTGTCATTCCCTGGATATTCAATTACTCTATATCTTCAGCAGACAGAAACACAAGCCCAGCGAATTCTTCTTTATGCCTTTCCCATGATAGGAAAAATCGGATTATCCGATGTAGGATTTTCCATAACAGGGTTTTGCTATAATCCTCATTCAGCATTGGAGAAGAATAAACTGTATATTCCATTTCCCGAAGCTGTCCCTTTTCGTTTCTTATTCTGGCACGGGTAATATATCCTGCCTGTTCTAATTCGCGTATAACCGTTGTAATGGCGCCTAATCCCTCTTTGTTGATATACGGCTAACCCTTGTAGTGTAAAATTCCATTCTGGGGGCATTGAGAGCATTTGACACAGTAATCCCTTTGCCCTTAGAGACAACTGACGGTTGTGTAAATGAAGATTTGGCATAATCGTATAATCTTTGACTTTCTTTACTCTGAATACTGGCATAATGAACTTGTCCTTTTTTTAGTGCGAAAGCCTAAAACATAGCTTTGAGAAAATGTGGGTATTCGTCTTAGTGATTGTATTTTGTTTGTTCCGATTTACTACAATGTTCCCGGTTTGCTTCCCCAAAGCGTATGGGGCGGAATGTTGACAAGTTTTTCCTCTTCCTCTGTGATTTCCAGCGGATTCATGCGTATGGGCTGGAGAGATACGGTATCTGCCAAAAGCTCGGAGCCGGTTACCTCCACCGGTTCATAGCCGGGCGCCGTCACCGTAATATTGTATTCGGAGTAAGGCTGTATTTCGGTTTCCGGTTCAAGGCTTAAGTCGATGGGAGGAGCCGGAAGAGTTACAGTCTCCGTCAGTCCGGAACTGTCTGTGGAAAGCGTTTCGATGACATCGCCCGGGGAGCCTGCATAGGAGATGGAAACTGTGGCATCCCGAATAGGAATCTGTCCGAGTGAGGAGGTAACGTTTATACGCAATTCACCGGAATCTGTGTTTTCTGCGCCCGTCTGGGCAGCATGAAGGTTTTTGGACATAAAAAATCCTCATTGATTTACTTATCAACAGTATATGCGGCATTGCCAAAGTGTGGAAGTCTCACCGTAAAATAAATTTGCACAAGACCGCCATATAATGGTATAATGAATACAAATATGCAAAAGAGGGTGAGTGCCATGGAGGAAGTGATAGAGAGACTTTTGGAAGGGAACTTCGAGTACGAGAACGGTTCCCTTGATTTTTCATGTACAAAACTGGAACTCACCATAAAGCGGGGCGAGTGCAGCGAGGGCTCTTTTCGGATATTTGGGGAAAAGGGCAGGCTGACACAGGGGCGTGTCATTTACTCGGCCGGCAGGATGGCATGTATGACCCCGGCTTTTGGGGGAAGCGAGGAAGAAATATTTTATTGCTTCCACGGGG
>CAMWWJ010000193.1 GCA_947177925.1 uncultured Lachnospiraceae bacterium | reverse complement strand
CATTTACTGTTATTTCTCTACTCTATTGCCGTCCATGGCAATTTTCCCCTGGGTTTTGGACAGGCTGTTAAGGAAAAGCACCATCGAAAACAATGCATGGAATCCGCCCTCATCCCTCTTTGGCTGTTTCGTTTCAGCCACTACTTTGTTACAAGATATAGCTATGCCTTAAATACATTCAAAATATTCCAACTTATCCCAATACCTTTAAGTTCCCTTCCGATCATTTCATCGGAACAATCTTTTTCAAGCAACAAGGGGCCTTTCGATACCCAGTAAGAGTCGGCATAGGCTATGATAGTCTTAGGGACCTTGGCAAAGTCGCCGGCACTTACGCACCGTATTTTGGTGCGTTAGTACCGCTGCGTCTTTGCAGAGCGAAAGCGTGTCCCTAAGACTATTATAGCCTATGCCGACTCTTACGTCCTCTTATCCAAATCCCCCATCTGTCTGCAAAACAAAAACCCGACAAATATCGACAACTCTCACCAAATAATTCCCCGCATTTTTCAAAAGTGTGCTATACTATAGGCGTATGTAATATACTAAAACACCAAGGAGAAGGAGATTTTTTATGGTTGAGTTATCAGAATTAGTAAAATTTATTGTACCTGCTGTAATCGTAATCGTCGTTCTGGCTATTTTGCTGTCCGGTTATGTAAAGGCATCTCCGGATACGGCTTACATTATTTCAGGTATGCGCAAGAAACCGAAAGTATTGATTGGACGGGCGGGAATTAAGATTCCGTTCTTTGAAAAAAAGGATGAACTGAATCTACAGCTGATTCCCATCAATGTAAAGACTTCCAGTGCGGTTCCTACGGCTGATTACATCAATATCAGTGTAGATGCGGCGGTAAACGTGAAGATTGGCGATAAAGAGGAACGGCTTCAGTTAGCAGCACAGAACTTTCTGAATAAGAAGGTGGAGTATATTGCCCAGGTGGCAAGGGAAGTGCTGGAAGGTAATATGCGTGAAATCGTTGGTAAGATGAATTTAGAAGAAATGGTAAGCGACCGTCAGAAATTCGCCACCCTTGTAAAAGAGAGTGCAGAACCGGATCTTGCTGCCATGGGACTGGACATTGTCAGCTTCAACGTACAGAATTTCGTAGACGGCAACGGAGTTATAGAGAACCTTGGTGTGGACAACATCGTAAAGATTCAGAAAAATGCCGCAATTTCTAGAGCGGAAAGTGAAAAAGATATCGCCATGGCACAGGCAATTGCCCAGAAGCAGGCAAATGATGCACAGGTAAATGCCAAGACAGAAATTGCCATCCGAAACAATGACCTTGCCATAAAACAGGCAGAACTGAAAAAAGAAGCAGATGCCAAGAAGGCGGAAGCGGATGCGGCTTATCAGATTCAGCAGGAAGAGCAGCGTAAGACTATTGAGGTTACCACAGCCAATGCTAACATTGCCAAGCAGGAAAAGGAAATCCTGTTAAAGCAGAAGGAAGCAGAGGTTATGGAACAGGCGCTGGATGCCCAGGTCAAGAAAAAAGCTGAAGCAGATAAATTTGCAAGACAGCAGTTGGCGGATGCAGAGCTTTATGAACGCCAGAGAGATGCGGAAGCTAAGAAATACGAAGCACAGCAGGAAGCGGAAGCATTAAAGGCACAGGCTGAAGCAGATAAATATGCCAAAGAGCAGGAGGCAGCCGGTATCCGCACGAAAGGTCTGGCAGAAGCAGAAGCCATTCGTGCAAAAGCAATAGCAGAAGCGGAAGGTATTGAAAAGAAAGCGGAAGCTATGACGAAAATGGGTGAAGCAGCCGTATTGGAAATGTATTTTAAAGCCCTGCCGGAGGTTGTCAGAAATGCAGCAGAACCGTTAACCAAGGTAGATAAAATCACCATGTACGGTGACGGCAATTCTGCTAAGCTTATGAAGGATGTAATGAATACTCTGAATCAGGTAACAGACGGATTAAAGGAATCCACAGGAGTAGATTTAAATGCAGTATTATCCGGATTTGTAGGCGGGAGAATGAGCACCCGTGCAGCCCAAGATGAGAGAGCTGGTAACCGAGTAGCAGGAACAGATGATACAGAGCTGTTATAATAAAATAATATAGCAGTCTGGAAATGATATTATAAGGAGTCGTGAAAGCGGCTCCTTATTCATATTGATATATGAGGAAGCCCTTTTTTAAGGAAAGTCAACTGGTTTATTTATATGTAGTGGAGGAGAGGACGAAAAAGCAATATGGATAATTCCTATAAAATATGCTATACTTTACAACATGCGAGAAAAAACAGATGATCAGAGAAGTGCAGGATAAAATAATGGAAGATAATAAAGTACGTATCAATAAATATATAGCGGAAGCAGGAGTATGTTCCAGAAGGGAAGCGGATAAGCTCATAGCTAAAGGGTTAGTGACCATTAACGGAAAAACCGCATCCATGGGAGACAAGGCAGACAGTAAGGATCAGGTAATTGTTTCCGGAAAGCCTATAGGGCATAAAAATAAGAAGGTGGTGCTTGCCTTTTACAAGCCTGTTGGGATTACCTGTACGGAAAAAGATAAGTTTGCGGATAAGACAATTCTTGAATATGTAAAATATCCGATTCGTGTAACCTATGCAGGGAGGCTTGATAAGGATTCCGAAGGCCTGATTCTTTTAACCAATGACGGAGAGCTGATTCAGAAGCTTATGAAAGGCTCTGCAGGACATGAAAAGGAATATGTGGTAAAAGTAAAAAGAGAACTGACAGACAGCTTTTTAGAGGAAATGGCAAAAGGGGTTTACTTAAAAGAATTAGAGCAGACTACCAGACCCTGTAAGATTGAAAAAATGGGAAAATATACGTTTCGTATCATATTGACACAGGGGTTGAACCGGCAGATAAGAAGAATGTGCAGAGAATTGGGAAATGAAGCGGTTTCCATAAAGAGGGTACGGATTATGAACATCCAATTGGGGAAGCTTCCCTATGGAAAATGGAGAGAGGTTAGCGGAAGCGAACTGAAGCAGCTTTATGAAGGAGTGAGACTATAGTCTGCTGCTCTATATGAAGTGTTTGAGCGATAAAATGAAATCGAGGGAATGGGAATGGATCAGATAGCAAAAATGAAGGAATTGATAAGCAGATTGCAGGAAGCAGCAAAGGCTTATTATGCAGAGGACAGAGAAATCATGAGCAATTATGAGTACGATGCCCTTTATGATGAATTAACAGCTTTAGAGCAGGAAACAGGAATGACTTTAGCCGGCAGCCCTACAGTAACTGTAGGATATGAAGCGGTGGAAGAGCTTCCAAAGGAAGCTCATGAAAGTCCTATGCTTTCTTTGGCAAAAACTAAAGAAAGAGAGGAATTAAGGGACTGGCTCCAGGGAAAAGATGCGATTCTGTCATGGAAACTGGATGGTTTAACAATTGTTCTTACTTATGTGGAAGGAAAACTTGCAAAAGCGGTTACAAGAGGAAACGGTGAGGTTGGGGAAGTGATTACCAACAATGCCAGAACCTTTACGAATCTACCCTTGCAGATTCCTTTTCAGGGAGAGCTGGTCTTAAGAGGAGAAGCGGTAATTACCTATTCAGATTTTGAGAAAATCAACGAAGAAATTCCAGAGGCGGAAGCAAAGTATAAAAACCCGAGAAATTTATGCAGCGGTTCTGTCAGACAATTAAATAACGAAATTACAGCAAAAAGAAAGGTAAGGTTCCTCGCCTTTTCCCTGGTAACCTGTAAGTCGGGGAAAGCAGAAGGAGAATCGAAGCCGGATTTTGAAAATTCCAGGGAAAAACAGCTTGAGTTCTTGGAAAAGCAGGGATTTGAAGTGGTGGAGTCAAAAAAGGTGAATGCAGATACCATTTTAGATGCCATAGAGTATTTTGCAAAGAAGATTGAAACCTACGATATACCTTCAGATGGGTTAGTCCTTGCTTACTGTGATCTGGAATACGGAAAATCTTTGGGAAGGACCTCTAAATTTCCAAGGGATTCCATTGCATTTAAATGGGCTGATGAAATCAGGGAAACCACCTTAAAGGAAATTGAATGGAGCCCAAGCCGCACAGGGCTTATCAATCCGGTAGCGATTTTTGAGCCGGTGGAGTTAGAGGGCACTACCGTAAGCCGCGCCAGCGTGCATAATATCAGTATTATGAAAGCTCTTGAGCTTGGTATCGGGGACAGGATTACCGTTTATAAGGCAAATATGATCATACCTCAGATTGCCGAAAATCTTACAAGAAGCGGCGTAAAGGATATACCCAATACATGTCCTGCCTGCGGAGGGGAAACGCATATCCAGAAGGTGAACGAGGTGGAGGTGCTTACCTGCACCAATGAGGATTGCCAGGCAAAGAAAATCAAGTCCTTTACCTTATTTGTAAGCAGGGATGCGCTGAATATCGACGGGTTGTCTGAAGCTACTCTGGAAAAGTTTATTGGAAAAGGCTTTATTCACAATTTTTCGGATATTTTCCATTTGGACCGATATAAGGACGAAATCACCCAACTGGAAGGCTTTGGGGAGAAGTCTTACAAGAACCTGGCAGAGAGCATTGAAAAGGCAAGAAATACTACATTGCCAAGGCTGATATACGGACTTGGCATTGCAGGAATCGGTCTTGCCAATGCTAAGGTAATCTGTCGGCATTATGATTATGATATAGAGGCAATGAAAAAAGCGGATAAGGAAGAATTAAGTGAAATTGACGGAATTGGGGAAGTGCTTGGAGAAGCTTTTTCCTCTTACTTTGCCAAAGAAGAAAATCAAAAGCAGCTTCAGGCGCTGCTAAAGGAATTGAAAATCGAAAAGCAGCCGGCAAATGAAGAAGAGCAGAACCTTTCGGGAATGGTATTTGTTATTACAGGTTCTTTAGAGCATTTTACGAACCGGAATGAAATGAAGGAGCTGATTGAAGAAAGAGGCGGTAAAGTAACGGGAAGTGTTACCGGCAAGACCACCTATTTGATCAATAATGACATTTCTTCTAATTCTGGCAAAAATAAAAAAGCAAAGGAGCTTGAAATCCCAATTATATCGGAAGAGGATTTTTTGAAAATGTTGTAAAGATGTGATATAATATTAGGCAGTGTTATTTAGACGAAGACAAAATTCAGCAGACCAGCTAAGGAAGTGATTTTACATGCCTATTAAGACGCAAAGCGACTTACCGGTAAAGGAAATATTGGAAAATGAAAATATATTTGTAATGGATGAGTTTCGTGCCGTTCATCAGGATATTCGTCCTCTCCAGATTTGCATTTTGAATTTGATGCCCTTAAAGGAAGAGACGGAACTGCAGCTTCTCAGAGCCTTGTCCAATACCCCTTTGCAGGTTGATGTGAGCTTTATGCATATGTCCTCCCATGTATCTCAGAATACATCCTTGAACCATTTGAATAAATTTTACAAATCCTTCGAGGAATTGAAGGATAATTCTTATGATGGCCTGATTATTACAGGAGCACCGGTAGAGCAGCTTAAGTTTGAGCAGGTGGATTACTGGGAAGAATTGTGTAAGATTATGGACTGGAGTCAGGAAAACGTCACATCCACCTTACATATCTGCTGGGGAGCCCAGGCAGCCCTGTATCATTATTATGGACTGGAAAAAGAATTGCTGCCTCAAAAATTGTTTGGTGTTTACGAGCATAAAGTAAGCAACCGAAGAATTCCTCTGGTAAGAGGCTTTGATGATTATTTTATGGCGCCCCACAGCCGTCATACGACTGTCAGCGCAAAAGCCATCCATGCCCGGCCAGAGCTGAAGGTATTGGCGGAGTCGGAGGAAGCGGGAGTGTTTCTTGCCATAGCAGAAGAGGGAAAGAAGATTTTTGTTATGGGACATCCGGAATATGACAGAGTTACCCTGCAGAATGAATATGAAAGGGATTTAAAGAAGGGGCTTGCCATCCAGATGCCTAAAAATTATTTTCCAGAGGACGATCCTTCCAAACGTCCTCATTTGCAGTGGAGATCCCATAGCAATAATTTGTATTCTAATTGGCTGAATTATTATGTATATCAGGCTACTCCTTATGAGCTGTAGGGAAATGTCTGAACAAAATATTAACATAAGTTCTCTGAAACAATAGAAATGTGATGTATGGCAGACTTATTTTAGTAATTGGTTTATGGACTTGGAGAGAAAAAAATAATGGAATAGACTTTATTCAACGCTTGTGATATAATGCAGCTATCCTGAAAATTCCATTATAAAGGGGGGGATAATATGACAGATAGTGAAAAACTTGATTTAATTCTTGAAAAAGTGAGTAATCTTGACGGAAAAGTGAACAACCTTGACGAAAAAGTGAGTGATCTTGGTGAAAAAGTGAGTGATCTTGATGGAAAAGTAAGTGATCTTGACGAAAAAGTGAGCAATCTTGATGAAAAAGTGAATAGCCTTGAAATTGATCTTCAAGAAATTAAGCAAAGAGTAATAAAAACGGACTTAACTATTGAAAATGAAATCCGTGTTAATATTCAACGTGTAGCGGAAGGTCATCTTGACTTATCAAGAAAGCTGAATGAGTGCATAAGACTTTCAAACGACATAAAGGATAAGCAAGAAATACAGGATATTTATATTAATATGCATAATAACAAACTAAAAATAATGTAGTAA
>CAMWWJ010000192.1 GCA_947177925.1 uncultured Lachnospiraceae bacterium | reverse complement strand
CCCCCCCCCCTTTTTTTTTTCAAGCACACGACGGCATCCGAGATTCGCCTTAGGCTCGTGGGCTCGGAGATGTGTCTAAGAGACCGATATCGTGGTTATGCTTCCAGCCAACAGAGTGCCAAAACAGAGCAGAAAAATATCTCCAAAAACCTGTATCGGTCTTGCTCCGCAAAGCAGCTGAATCCCATATTCATAGTTTTTCTCCCGTATAAATCCACACATAATTGTTGTTATGCTAATGGCTACAAATATAAAAAGTATACCTAAAATAATCTTAAATTGTTTTAATACTTCTTCTGTCATGGCAGAATATGTCTCCAATAAATCCTCTGTCTCACTGGCTGCTGCCGGATCTTCCATGTACATATTCAGTTCATCCACACCTGCTTCCTGTTGTATCTCATCAAAAATTTTCTTCACTTCCGGATAGCCTAAATCCGAAATGATAACCCCTCCTACCTGGGTAAGGAGCCTGATCTTATCAAAATACTCCGTTTCATTTGAAGAAAATGCGGGTAACACAATATATCTTCCGCAGGACTTAAACTCCTTATCCGTTTCATCATAAAAAAACGTATCCTCTTCTAAAAAACCAACAATTTCTAAACTTACATCAGCAGATAAATAATTACAAGTTATGATATCACCAAGCTGGAACGTACCAGCATATTCATCTCCAAGCATCACTGGTATTTGTTTCCCTTCCTGATAGGTATAGTCCTGCGGTTCAAAGCCACGACCACTTGCTGCCTGAATCTGAAAAAACTCAAAAAAGGATTCCGATACTTGTAAGGACTTGGTACGATACCAATCCTCTCCATCCATTTGAAAAATACCAAAATCCCCTTGGCCCTCTTCATACCCATCCAAAAAAATATCAGGAATGTCAGTACCATATATTTCTACCGGCTGCTCCACAAGACTTATAAATAAAATACGCTTCTCTGCCAGCAGTAAATTTTTAAAAGCTTCTATTTTTCTATAAATTTCTGTATCCTCATCATCCAAATACTCATAATACTGTTGGTCCGTCATACCATCAGCCGTAAAATAGTATGTTGTTTTACCGTAAGTCTCGGAATAGTCCGCTACACTTTCTTTTAATTTATTTCCTTGATCCAAAACAAGTCCTAATATACTAAAACTGCATGTTATCAAAATAATCATTAAAATCATTAACAATTTATGCCTTTGTATAGTCCTTATCACACTCTTTATTATAAATTCCATATATGTCATTATTTAATTACCTCCTCAAGAGGCGCCTTTATTATCTTTATAGCCATACATCCTAAAAAAATGGTGATTATAGGTATGGTAATAGAATATCCAATCAGTAAAAAACTTTTATAATTCGGCCAGAATATCATACTGTATAACCCGCCTGCCACACCGGATATCAATATGATTTTTAAATATCTTTTCCCCAATAGAACTATCAGCTTTCCGTTAGTAGCCCCTAATAATCTTCTTATGCCTATTTCTTTTTTCTGATGATTGATCCATTCCAAAGATAATAAGATTAAGCATAATAAAATGCACATAAACATAACAAGGAACCATCTGCTGTACAATAAACGGGGAACGATGGAATTGAAATAATCTTCTCCCCTTGTTAAACTCTCCATTATGATATTGCTTTTTTGCAACTCCTCATATAAATATTGCAGGATTTCATCTTCCCTGCCCCCTTCCAGAAAATCAACCTGATATAAGGAAGAATCAAATATTTTTTTCGGTATCAGACCATTTATGTATATATATTGATCCATCACTGTTTCGCATTCATAGCCTATGATGCCAATTACTTCAAATTCCATTCCCTCAAGGGTGATATATCTTTTTTCATTTTTTTTGTAAGTTTTATCTATCAGTTTTTTCCCTATTACTGCACAATCATAATTCTCTCTCAAATCCTTTTTCTTAAAAAAGCGCCCTTCCTGCATTGGCAGATTCACGTAACTTTTATTAAAATAAATCAGACGCACCTTTATTCCATCCACTTTTCCTTCTGAAGTGATTGCAATCTTTTCCCCTATTCCATCTGTCAATTTGAATAATTCACTTGGTAAAAACTCTTTTTCTCCTTCATCAATGGAAATCAATTCGTATGACTTTCCAAAAGAACCTGAATCCATGTTTCCCAATGACTCACTAATGGTAATATGCTCAAACATCAATATAGACAGAATCGGCAATAAGATAGACAGGAAGGTAAGCGTGACCGCAGGTTTATTTATTCGCATTCTCATTTTCATGCCCTTTCTATAACGAATATAAGATGCACATTCGTCTATACATCTACTATCTCCTCACCACTAATTATTTTCACAATCCGATTTCCATATCGGGCAAAAGACATATCGTGTGTCACCATAACAATTGTCACACCCTTTGCATGCAAATCTGCAAGCAGTTCCATGATGATTTTTCCGTTTTCCTCATCCAGATTTCCCGTTGGTTCATCACACAGTAAAACCTTTGGATTATTTGCTAATGCCCTTGCAATCGCAACTCTCTGCTGCTGTCCCCCCGACAATTCCAAGGGTTTACTTCCCGCTTTTTCCTCTAATCCCACCAGGCACAAAAGCTCTAATGCCCGCTTCCTTCTTTCCTTTGCCTTTACACCCAGAAGCCCCATAGGAATCTCAACATTTTCTCGTACACTAATCTCATTAATTAAATAAAAGGACTGAAACACAAACCCGATATTTTGATTGCGAAAATATGCCAACTGCTTATCTTTATATGTCTGAATACTGCTACCCATAAAAAGATACTCCCCTTCATCGGCATAATCCATGCAGCCTAATATATTCAGCAGGGTTGATTTCCCACAGCCGGATTTTCCAACAATCATGATAAAATCCCCCTCCTGAATGGTAAGATTGACACCCTTTAACACAGGAACATCCAAACATTTCCCGTGATAGGTTTTCCTGATATTCTTTAGCTCTAACATAACTTTTCTCCTTTTATACCCACACTCCTATAAGGACGATAAAATCTGAATCGGAGATGCTTTTTCAATTAATATTTTCATTGGGATTACCACAATCATGGAAAGCAGGCATGCCACCAAAAACAATGAGATGCACGAAAATGCATGAAAAGTAACCTCCACTGTCGCAACGGAAATTCCATTTTTTATCAACAACCAGCCAGACAAAATGCCCACGATACAAGAACTTATATTTAAAATGAAGACCTCACCGAATATCTCATAGCATATTTGCCGCTTTGTCTGCCCCAGTGCACAACAGATAGCAATTTCCTTTTCCCTTCTTTTCAAAATCATGATGAAAATCCCAATCATACCAATCAATACAATCAGAAATATAATGCAGGACACGAAAATCAACACAATCGCTTCCCTCTCCGCTTCTTCTACCCGAACTAAAAAACGTGCAAAATCACTCCCCAGCATAAATTGACAGTTTTGTCCGCAATTTTCACGAAGCAAAGACAGCACCTGATTTAATGTCTCCGTGGTCAGCATCTTCTCTGTATTGGACTTTATATTGAGAACCGTCCCTTTTAAATCCTTTGGGTGATAAATGCTTTCATAAAGAGCTATTGGCATATAAACCGCCAATTCATCGTCTTTCACATACTCAATGGGATATTCCCTTCCATCTATGCCCAGTAACACGTCATTCAAAATGGTATGGGGAAAATCTCTGGAATTAATTGTATTTTCACTATTTACATCAAACAAAATCTCTTCTGTTTTCTTACTGAAAGATACCTTTTCAAATTCAGAGGAATAGTAAAGATGCAACGACTGATTTTCCTCTATCAGCTCACCCAGATACAATAATTCAATATCAACAAACACCTCTGGCTCACACTGTATACCTGCATTATGAATCTGATTAAGGACCCTTTCAGAAAATGGAAAATTGTCATATTCGTGGAGCGTTGCAGACTGACTCCCCCAATTTATCAAATCAAACTTTTCATATTCAAAATCTGATACCTGTGCTGTAATCTGATAATTTTTATGGCGGCTCTCCTGCATCATCTGCCTTTTATTTTCAGCAATGTCCAAAAGCAGGCTCAAAAATACGCTCAAAATGCCAAATGCTACCACTAACTGCATGAACACGACAGCATAAATCTTCCTATCTCTTTTCACTTTATAAAACGGACGGATAAACACATACCAGTTCATTTTCCGCTCCCTTCCTTTACTCTTAATACAGGCTTCTCCCAATTTAAGCATCTGACATCATGCCTGAAATTTGTTTCCGATAATGCATTCGATAAAGCAAAAGAGAAAAAATTGCATAAACCACCGCAAGTAAAATTATTGCAATACCATATACGAAAACAGACATATGAAATTCTATTAAATTTCCAAATACAGTATGTTCCAACAATATAACCATGCCGGAACATAGGGTGGCAGACAGGACTGCAATAATAATGGAACGTATCAGCTTAGCAAGCAAAAGATTCTTTTGAGTTGCTCCCAATGCTCTTAAAATTGCAATAGATTTCTTTTGTTTTAAAATAAAGAAAGTTTCAATATTATAAATATTGATTAAACCATAGCAAAGTGTAATGACAGCAACAAGTATGGAAAAAAGCCAGCCGGATTGCAACTGTTCCTTTTTCTGTTCTTCATATTGGGTACTTGTGTATACTTCAAAATCACCAAACCGATTTTCCAGATATTCTTCTATTTCCATTTGTGTTTCAGCTACTTCCTGATTTTTGGTATTTATCCTGATATAAAGCTGACAGTCAAAAAAATCCTGACTTTCTAATGCTTCTGCCCAAATCATCACATCACTGGCATATTGGGGAACCTTTAATATTCCGCAGATATAAAAGCTCTGATTCCCAATTTCTATCGTATCGCCAATTTTGATACCATAGCGTTTAGCTGCCTCATTTCCAACGACCGCACTTTGGGTATCTTTTATACCTTCCCCTGTCATATAGTCCCCTTCAAAGATACGTTCGTAATTTTTTGTGACTGTATAAATATGAATATCCGGACAAAAGTTTTCCTGATACAAGACAACCCCCTCATTCAGGCTGTTAAAGCCCTGTATCTCCTCTACACATATGCATTCTCCCTGAATAGCGGCAATATCATCTTGCGTCATACTTGTACCCATTATTGTCTTGCATAGCAGATAATCAGACAAGGGTACATGGCACCGATCTTTATTATAATTTTCATAGGCAGTTCTTGCCTGACTTAAAAAAACAATCCCGATTAACAGTCCCAATGACAGACAGAAAATGTCTAACAGAATATTCCACATATTTCGTTTTTCCAGTTTAAATAAGGTTATCGCAGAAAATATCACTGTTCTTTCTCCAATTTATAAATACTGTGATTTTCACTATCTGACAAATAAATGTTGCCCTGTGCATCCATTGCCATGAAACCTAAGCCTCGATTCTCTGCCGAGCTGCTTTCATGAAAAAGTGTTTCCACATAAGTTCCATCCAGCTCAAACACATCAACTTGTGTGAGCGCACCAGAAAAAATATAAATTTGGTTATTACAAATCATAATATCAGTAGGAGAATATTTATCTGGAAGCTGAAACATTTTTGTCATTTTGCGCTCTGAAATACGGGCAATATAGCTCTCTCCATCCTCATAGCCACTGTAACCCTGCTCCTCAATATATGCATAAGCCTGGGCAAAATATATTTGCTGTTCTTCATCCTTGCCCAAAACACCCATGCTGGACTTTTCTATTTTTTCAACCTCTCCAGTCTCTTTATCAAGAATATAAATGTATAAAGCCTTTTTCTCCCCACCAGCTACAGATATATAAATAGAATCTTCATCTGCTTCCAAATCTAAAACAGAGAGGTATCTGTTGTTCAAAGCTTCGATATCATATAATTTTTGAAAATTGCCCTCCAAATCAAATGCCTGTATTCTTCCATCATTTTCATCCGCTACATAAATTGTCTCTTCATAATTTGCAATTGCTGTAGGCTTGCTGAACTCGCCTTCCTTTTGCCCTATATTTCCAAATAAAGCCTCAAATGCCCCAGCAGTGGAGTACTTCAAAACACAATTATTTCCTTTGCTGACAACATAGATACTATCACCAATACACACCAAGCCTGCCGGTGACTGCAAGTTACTGTCTTTTTCTATGAAAATCTCTTTTTCCAACCCATTGTCTAAATTATTGTATGTCTCCATTTGTGGGGCAGGCTCTTCCTGCCTTCCACAAGCACACAGGAAAATGGATAACACAAGCAAGACACATGTAAATTTTTTTCCATTATTACAAATCATAATAAATCTCCTAACATATATATAATAAAGAATCCACATTAACTCAATTATAATTAGTTGTAACTAACAGCAACCATCTATTACATAAAGGCTTCTTGTTTCACGCACTTGCTTTTTATTTTTATCGCAATAACGCTCTTGATAACTTTTATGCTTCTTTGTATCCTTTCGCCATAGAAATCCACAACCCTGAGTATTATCACAAAATGCCTTATCTTTCTTATACTCTGTATAACCTGAACACTTTGCCTCTACTTGCATATAACTGCCAGCACTACTACAACGGATATTAAATAATTGATAGTTTAAATGGTTTTAGCTTCATCGGGATTA
>CAMWWJ010000191.1 GCA_947177925.1 uncultured Lachnospiraceae bacterium | reverse complement strand
GGTTCAATGAGAGGGAAATAACATTTACTGTTATTTCTCTACTCTATTGCCGTCCTTGGCAATTTTCCCCTGGGTTGTGAACAGGCTGTTAAGGAAAAGTGCCATCAAAAACAATGCCCGGAATCAATCCACCCTTATCCCTCTTACGCTGTTTTACTTCAAGCTGTACCCCTAGATAAAACATGAAAAATTCAGGCTATACTTCCCACGGATACTTCAGCCTATGAGCCTTCCGCAAGGGCATTCTACCATCCAAAGATTGAAAGCATGTCGATATCACGCTGAAGGTGATATGGAAGCACAGGCATCAAATTTATATCTCCACAGCCCTCGGCCTTTCGATAAACAGCAGGAGCCGGCATATGTAATAAAAGTCTTAGAGGCCTTGATGAAGTCGCCGGTCCTTACGCACCGTACTTTGGTGCGTTAGTACCGCTGCGTCTTCATAGAGCGAGAGCGTGCCCCTAAGACTTTTATTACATATGCCGGCTCCTGCGTCCTCTTCTCCAAAACCCAGCCGCCGCGCTATAAAAATCAAATCAATATATCTTCCCGTGCATTATACTTATCAAGCAAATCATGAATCTTCCTCGTAGGCGTCAGCACATTTTCCATAGAACTGTCATGATTCATAAAATCAATAATGCTTGCAAGAAACTTGCTCATGTCCGCTTCCACGAAATAAGGCCGCTCCTTTAGTTCCGGAGGCAGATAGGTCAGGTTGGTAGTGATGACCTTTTCAAAACAGCATTCCTCGTAGGCTTTGTCAAATGCGGCAAGCCCTTCCGTAAACAGGCCGAAGGTGCAGCAGATGAATACCCGTTTGGCATTCATGGCTTTTAACTGCTTTGCGGTATCGATCATACTTCCGCCGGAAGCAATCATGTCGTCGATAATGATGACATCTTTGCCGTCAACGTTATCCCCTAAAAATTCATGGGCAACAATGGGATTTTTGCCGTTTATGATAGTGGTATAGTCACGACGCTTATAGAACATGCCGGTATCTACTCCAAGAACAGTGGAAAAATAAACAGCTCTGTCAAGAGCGCCTTCATCGGGGCTGATTACGATTGTGTGATCCTTATCAATGATCAGATCCTTTTCATAGCGGAGCAGGGAACGAATGAATTGATAAGGCGGAGTGAAATTATCAAAGCCGCAAAGAGGAGTGGCATTTTGCACACGGGGATCGTGGGCATCAAAGGTAATGAAATTGCTCACGCCCATATTGCTCAATTCTTCTAAGGCATAAGCACAGTCTAAGGATTCCCTGCCGCTTCTTTTATGCTGCCGTCCTTCATATAAAAACGGCATAATGACGTTAATGCGGTTTGCCTTGCCGGTAGCCGCAGCTATCACACGCTTTAAATCCTGAAAATGGTCGTCAGGAGATTTGTGGTTTACATAACCATTTACCGTATAAGTAATACTGTGGTTGCATACATCTACCATAATATATAGATCTTTTCCACGAATGGATTCGTTCAATACACCCTTACCTTCTCCGCTGCCAAAACGGGGAGTGGCAAAATCAACTAAATAGTTGTCCTCCACATAACCTACGAAGGCAGGTTCATCCTTTGCAATATTCTGCACATTTTTTCTGAATTCTACCAGATAATCATTGATATGCTTTCCCAGTGTGGCACAGCTTTCCAAGGCTATGATTTTTAAAGGGGCTACTGGAAATGCTTTTTCAAGTTCGCTTAAGTTCGGCATAATTTATCCTTTCCAATGTATAAATCAGTTCATTTTGACAATAGTCAACAATTATTTTATATCATTATGGTAGTGACACGTCAAGGAATTTTTAGTAGAATAAAATAGGATGAAATAGGAAAAAAGAAAGCTTGAAGGGAAACAAATGAAACGAAAAGGACATATCATAAAGGCGGTAGAGCCAGACAGCATTGGGGAAGAAATGGGAATTGAACCAGGGGACAGCCTTCTTGCTGTCAATGGGGAAGAACCGGAGGATATTTTTGATTATCAGTTTATGATACAGGAAGAATATTTAGAGGTCCTCATAGAGAAAAATACTGCCTGCCATGGCACAAAGGAAGAACCGGAGCAGTGGCTTTTGGAAATTGAAAAGGAAGAGTGGGAGGATCTGGGAATCGAGTTTGAAAACGGCCTGATGGATGAATACCGTTCCTGCCACAATAAATGTATTTTCTGTTTTATCGATCAAATGCCCAAGGGGATGAGGGAAACTCTTTATTTTAAAGATGATGATTCCAGACTCTCTTTTTTGCAGGGCAATTATGTTACATTGACCAATATGTCAGAAAAGGATCTGGATAAAATCATCAAATATCATTTATCCCCAATCAATATCTCTTTTCAGACAATGAATCCGGAATTAAGGTGCAAAATGCTGCATAACCGTTTTGCGGGAGAAGCGCTGAAAAAGGTGGACAGGCTGTATAAAGCGGGTATTACCCTGAATGGACAGATCGTGTTGTGCAAAGGGGTCAATGATGGGGAAGAACTGGAGCACAGCATAGAGGAATTGACAAAATACCTTCCAAATCTGGAAAGTGTTTCGGTAGTTCCGGTAGGTCTAAGCAAATACAGGGAAGGCCTGTATCCTTTGGAGCCTTTTACAAAGCAGGATGCCGTAAAAGTGCTTGATACCATTCACAAATGGCAGAAAAAAGTTTATAAGGAATATGGCATGCACTTTATCCATGCCAGTGACGAGTGGTATATTCTGGCAGAACAGGAGCTGCCTTCTGCTGCAAATTATGACGGGTATCTTCAGCTTGAAAACGGCGTGGGCATGATCAGGCTTATGATGGATGAATTTTATCAGTCCATAGAGGACTATCAGTTAGCTATTGCTAACGGAAGAAAAAAGGACAGAAGGAAAGAGATAGAAAAGAAGATTGCCATAGCAACCGGAAAGCTTGCATATCCTTTTATAAAGGAAATTGCGGGAAAGCTCATGGAGCAGTTTCCAAAGGTGTCCATACAGGTATATGGGATCACAAATGATTTTTTCGGAGAAATGATTACCGTATCCGGGCTTTTGACAGGACAGGATATAAAGAAGCAGCTTGCGGGACAGACTTTAGGAGAAAGGCTGTGGCTTCCGCAAAATGTTTTAAGGGCAGGCGAAACGGTATTTCTGGATGATTTCACTTTGGAGGAGCTGGAAATCGCTTTACAAGTTCCCATAGATATTGTAAAATCAAGCGGATATGAGTTTTTGAATCTGATCCTGCAGGAATAGGATAAGAAAAGGAGTTTTATTTATATGGGAAAGAAAAAAAGAAAGCCGGTGGTTGCGGTAGTAGGGCGGCCCAATGTGGGGAAGTCCACACTGTTCAATGCCTTGGCAGGTGAGATGATTTCCATAGTAAAGGATACGCCGGGCATTACAAGAGACCGGATTTATGCAGACGTCACATGGCTGAATACAAGTTTTACCTTAATTGATACAGGAGGAATCGAGCCTGACAGCAAGGATATTATTTTATCCCAGATGAGGGAGCAGGCACAGATTGCCATCGATACGGCAGATGTGATCCTGTTTATGGTAGATGTAAAACAGGGGCTGGTAGATGCGGATGCAAAGGTGGCGGACATGTTGCGCCGTTCTCATAAGCCGGTGCTCCTCATTGTAAATAAAGTGGATGATTTTAATAAATTCATGGCGGATGTATATGAATTTTATAATTTGGGGATTGGAGACCCTGTTCCCATTTCCGCTGCCAACCGTTTAGGCATTGGGGATATGCTGGATCAGGTGCTTGACCATTTCAACCAGGAGGATTTGGAAGAGGAAGAGGATGAAAGACCCAGGATTGCCATTGTAGGAAAGCCTAATGTGGGAAAATCCTCCATTATCAATAAGTTGATTGGAGAAAACCGGGTCATTGTTTCAGATATTGCCGGAACTACCAGAGATGCCATTGATACAGAGGTAGTCCACAATCAAAAGGAATATGTATTTATCGATACGGCAGGCCTTAGGAGAAAAAATAAGATCAAAGAGGAACTGGAACGCTATATGATCGTCCGTACTGTCATGGCAGTGGAGAGGGCGGATGTAGTAGTGCTGGTCATAGATGCAGATGAAGGGGTAACGGAGCAGGATGCCAAGATTGCCGGAATTGCCCATGAAAGAGGAAAAGGAGTCATCATTGCAGTCAATAAGTGGGATTTGATTGAAAAGGATGATAAGACCATCTACCGTTTTACGGAAAAGGTAAGGAACGTGCTTTCCTATATGCCTTATGCGGAGCTGATTTTTATTTCGGCAAAGACCGGGCAGAGGCTTCCAAAACTTTATGATCTGATTGACACGGTTATTGAAAATCATGCCCTGCGCATAGGTACCGGCGTGCTCAATGAAATCATGACAGAGGCTGTGGCATTGCAGCAGCCTCCATCGGATAAGGGTAAACGGCTGCGGCTTTATTATATTACTCAGGTCTCGGTAAAGCCGCCCACCTTTGTGATTTTTGTAAATGACAAGGAGCTTATGCATTTTTCCTACACCAGATATATTGAGAACCGGATTCGGGAAGCATTCGGATTCCGGGGGACTCCTCTAAAATTTATTATCAGAGAGCGAAAGGAAAAATAAAAATGGAACGAATTATTTGTTTGGCAATTGGTTATTTATTTGGACTGTTTCAGACAGCCTTTATTTACGGAAAGGCTCATGGAATCGATATCCGCCAGCATGGCAGCGGAAATGCCGGAACTACCAATGCGCTTAGGGTATTGGGGAAAAAAGCGGGATTGATCGTATTTTTAGGGGATGTTCTTAAAACTGTGCTTGCCATAGTGATCTGCAGGCTGCTCTTTCAAAACAGCGCGCCGCAAATGCTGCCGCTGCTTTCTCTGTATGCAGGGGCGGGAGCTATTTTGGGACATAATTTCCCCTTCTATATGAAATTTAAGGGCGGAAAGGGAATTGCGGCAACAGCAGGGCTGGTAACGGCATTTGACTGGCGGTTCATGCTGGTGGCGCTGGTATTGTTCTGTATTGCATTTTTCCTTACCAATTATGTATCCTTAGGCTCGCTTCTTGTATATGCTGGGTTTATGGTGGAGCTTGTGGTATTCGGACAGATGGGGAAATTCCATATGGAGCAGAATCTGGTTTATGAGCTGTATGTGCTGGGGGCATTTCTGACGATTATGGCCTATGTAAAGCATAGGGAGAATATCAAGCGGCTTTTAAAGGGAGAGGAAAGAAAGACATATCTACATAAAAAGAATAAAGAGGAAATCAATCAGTAGATAACTCGATAAAAGAAAGGGAGGATTTGGGAATGGCAAAAATCAGTGTAATCGGAGCCGGAAGCTGGGGAACTGCGCTGGCGCTCCTGTTATCAAAAAACGGGCATGAGGTAAATGTATGGTCCATTATGGAAGAGGAAGTAAATATGCTTTCCGAAAAAAGGGAGCATACGGAAAAGCTTCCCGGCGTGAAGCTTCCGGAAAGCATGACCTTTACTACAAATCTGGAGCAGTCGGTTAAGGGAAAGGACCTGCTTGTGCTGGCAGTGCCTTCCCCATTTACAAGAAGCACTTCTAAAAGCATGTGTCCTTTTGTAGAGGAAGGGCAGATAATCGTGAATGTGGCAAAGGGCGTAGAGGAAGCTACGCTTATGACCCTTTCTGAAATCATTGAACAGGAAATACCAAAGGCGGAAGTGGCGGTTCTTTCCGGACCGTCCCATGCGGAGGAGGTTGGCAGAGGGCTTCCTACTACCTGCGTGGCAGGTGCGAAAACAAAGAAAACAGCAGAATATATCCAGGAAATTTTTATGAATGAAGTATTCCGTGTATATACAAGCCCGGACATTCTTGGAATTGAATTGGGAGGCGCCTTGAAAAATGTGGTAGCATTAGCAGCCGGCATTGCGGATGGCTTAGGTTATGGAGATAATACAAAGGCAGCGCTGATTACAAGAGGAATTGCGGAAATCGCCAGACTGGGCATGAAAATGGGAGGAGAGTATAAGACCTTTGCGGGACTGACGGGAATCGGTGACTTGATCGTAACCTGTGCTTCCGTTCATTCCAGGAACCGACGGGCAGGTACTTTGATCGGAAAAGGCTATTCCATGGAAGAAGCCATGAAGGAAGTAAAAATGGTGGTGGAAGGAGTTCATTCTGCAAAGGCAGCCATGGGGCTTGCCAAAAAGTATCAGGTATCACTGCCTATCATTGAACAGGTCAATCAGATACTTTTTGAAAATAAGCCGGCCGATGAGGCGGTAAAGGAGCTGATGCTTCGGGATAGGCGAGAGGAAGACGAAGCGTTAGAATGGTAAGGCGGCCACAGCAAAAAAGAATAAGGAGAAAACAATGGGTACGAATTTTCAATCAACACAGGATTATGTAGCAAGCAGGGAACTGATGGACAGCGTGAATGTGGCAATGGCATTAGAAAAGCCTCTTTTAATAAAGGGAGAACCGGGAACCGGAAAGACCATGCTGGCAAAGGCGGTGGCCAACTCCCTTTCCATGGATTTGATTATATGGAATATCAAATCCACCACGAAGGCGCAGGAAGGCCTGTATACTTACGATACGATCCAGAGGCTGTATGACGGGCAGTTTGGAGAAGAGGGAGTGGACGATATTGCAA
>CAMWWJ010000190.1 GCA_947177925.1 uncultured Lachnospiraceae bacterium | reverse complement strand
ACATTTACTGTTATTTCTCTACTCTATTGCCGTCCATGGCAATTTTCCCCTGGGGAGTTGAACAGGCTGTTAAGTAAAAGCGCCAGGAAAAACAATGCAGCAAATCCGCCCTCCTCCCTCTTCCGCTGTTTCTTCTCAGGCTTTACCCTTAGAAAAGACAAAAAGAAAATTATCTCATGTATTTCATGACAAAACATATTTAAAGAACCTTGCCAATCTTTAAGCTTCCCTAAAAAGGTATCCCGCCCGCCAAAACTCTTAAAACTTTGGCGTTTCGATACACAGTCGGATAAGGCATATCCTATAGAAGTCTTATGGGCCTTAATGAAGTCGCCGGTCCTTACGCACCGTATTTTGGTGCGTTAGTACCGCTGCGTCTTCATAGAGCGAGAGCGTGCCCATAAGACTTCTATAGGATATGCCTTATCCGACGTCCCCCATCCAACCCCCACCAAAATTTTTTTGCTCCATCTATTTATTGAAAACTCCCCCCCACTCTTGTATAATAAACAGAAAATAATCCAGATTTAAAAATGCAATCGGAAAGGAAATAAGAGATGAGTGAGGTATGTGTATTTTTTGGAACAGGCTTTGAAGAAATTGAAGCGTTGACGGTAGTGGATTTATTACGGAGGGCTTCCATTGATGTATCTATGGTGTCCATTACGGGGGAAAAAAGGGTGGAAAGCTCTCATAAGGTTTGGGTGGAAATGGATATGCTGCTTGAAGAAGTGGATTTTTCCGGAGTAAAAATGATTGTGCTTCCTGGTGGGATGCCCGGAACAAAGAACTTAGAGGCATGTAAGATTCTTATGGAACAGGTGGACAAGTTTTATGAAGAAGGAAAATATCTTTCGGCTATTTGTGCGGCTCCCAGTATTTTAGGGCATCGGGGAATGTTGAAAGGAAGAAATGCCTGTTCCTATCCGGACTTTGAAAGTCATTTAGAAGGGGCACAGGTAACCAGGAATCCGGTGGAGATATCAGAGCATATCATTACCAGCAGGGGAATGGGAACGGCAATTGAATTTGGGCTGGCAATCGTGGCAGGAATGAAGGGGGAAGGGACGGCAAAAGAGCTGGCAGATCAAATCATTTATAAACAGTAAATAACATTTTTTTAAAAATACTGCAAAATTTTTTTAAAATTTTGCAGTATTTTTGCTTTTTCAAACGTATTATATATAGAAGACAAAAAAGCTAAGGGACATACAGGGATAAATCAGCAATGAATAATAAGAAGGAAGAGGCTATTGATAAGTATGCGGATACCTTGTACAAGCTGGCATTTTTACGGTTGAAAAATAAGGAGGATGCCGAGGATGTAGTACAGGAGGTGTTTTATAAATACATAAAAACGGATATGCAGTTTGACAGTGCAGAGCATGAAAAGGCATGGCTGATTCAGGTAACATTAAATCAGTGCCGCTCTCTATGGAGAACAGGATGGCATAAGAAAGTGGATATTTTCGATGAGCAGGAAGCAGGGGCTGTATTCGGAATGGAACAGGCTTATCTTATGAGAGAGAAAGAAAGGAAGTTGTTCACGGAAGTTCTAAAATTGCCGGGAAAATACAGAGAAGTCATTCACTTATTTTATTATGACAATTATTCCGTAAAGGAAATTGCCATGCTAACGGGAAGAAAAGAAAATACCGTTACTTCCCAGCTAACCAGAGGAAGAGCTTTATTAAAAAAAGCATTAAAGGAAGCATATGATTATGAGGAAATTTAGAGAAGCTTATAAGGAAGCTTTGGACAACTCCATAAAATACACTGTATGTTATCAGAAAATACTGGATGAGGCAGAACACAAGAGAAGAGCTGTAAGGCAGAAGAGAAAAAAAGCTCTTTCGGCAGCAGCAGGTTTTTTTGTTTTATTTGTATGCGGCTTTACTACGGTAAAGGCGGCAGGCTATCTTTATAGTGTCATTTCCATTACCGACTTTGGCTTTAAAAGCAGCAACGGTACTGCCATGAGTCTGCAGGAGCAGTTTATGTCAGGAGAAGATGCAGCAGGCGTTTTCGAGGAATGGACAGAGGTGGCAGGAAACAGCGGTAAGGTGGATGAGGTGATCATTGAAGAAATAGAGGAGAGGACTTATTGTTCTTATGAAGCATTTGAAAAACAGGAAACATTTCCTTTGGTCATACCGGAAATGCCAAAAGGACAGGCGGAGGAAGTACATATATGGGTAACGGGAGAAAATGATGCCCTGACTTTTTGGAAAAAGGTGGATGATAAGGAAGTCATTCAGGATATATGGAATTTTGAGAATCGTGAAGCTCATGCCGGAAGCAGAAGTTATCCGGGTGGAGTAACCAATGAGAGAAGCTATACGACGGAAGACGGCAGAAATTATCTGGTAGTGGATTCCCAAGTGGAAAAGGCAGACGGCAAGCGAATTCATACAGCAATTGCTGTGGGACAATATGAAATATACGGAGATTATATAGGATATACAGAAGAAGAGGTTTATAAGATGCTGGAAAGTATGGATTTATCCCCATATGAATAAAGGCAGACTGACTTTTTGGCAGATTTATGCATCTAAATAATAGAAAAGCTTTACAAAGAATGAAGGAAAGGAGACGGCAATGAATCGTATTTTAATATTTGACAAGGATAAGGAACTGGTTGAGTTTATTGGATTTTATCTGGCAGGAGAAGGGTATGAGGTGTGGAAGGCATACAGCGAAGAAGAAGCATTTCTTATAATAGGCAGAGAGAGAATACAGCTTCTTATAACGGATGTAGAGAAAGAGGCGCAGGTGAGTCTTGCATTCATCGGCAGGGTCAGGACAAAGTATGATCTGCCCATTATTATATTATCGGAGCAGGGAGATGAACAGCATAAGGTATCGGGCTTAAGTGCCGGAGCAGACGACTATCTGGTGAAGCCCTGCAGCATTTTGGAACTGGTAGCGAGAATCAAGGCACAGCTCCGCCGCTATATACAACTTGCCTGTGCAGGTAAAAAAGAAACTGCAACCTTCCGGGTAGGGGAATTGTGTATTGATGACGATACAAAGAAGGTTACGGTAGAAGGAAATGAAGTAAGGCTTACTCCAATTGAATATAAGATTTTAAAGCTTTTAGTAGAAAAGCATGGAAAGGTACTGTCCATTGATCAGATATACGAGAGCATCTGGCATATGCGGGCAGTTGGAGTGGACAATACGGTTGCAGTCCACATCCGGCATATCCGGGAAAAAATTGAAAGAAATCCCAAAAATCCCCAATATCTTCAGGTTGTATGGGGAGCGGGTTACAAGGTAGGCTGAACCGGATATAAAAAACGAAAATAGTACTGGAAATCATCAGAGTGCCATGCTATGATAGTGTCAGAAGGCAGGCTGGAAAATGCCCGGCGCCATATGGGACAGGCAGAATCCGCCTGCAATTTTGGCAGAGAAGGAGTAACTCTATGATTTTAAAGTATGTTTATGGAACACCCATCGAAACGGAAGCGGTGGTAGAGCAGATAGCGGGGGCAGAGCAATCCATGCCCTTTTTTGCTGTGAAAAAGGAAGGACAATCCATAAGCTTTTCTTATGGGATGGAGGAAGAAGATATTGTATATGGCCTGGGTGAAAATGTAAGAGGAATCAATAAAAGAGGGTTTCTTTATGTAAGCAGCTGCAGCGACGATCCATGCCACAGGGAGGATACCAATTCCCTGTATGGAGCACATAACTTTTTCATCCTTTCCGGAAAGGAATTATTTGGTGTTTTTGTGGATTTTCCGGGAAAAGTAACTTTTGACATGGGTTATACGAAAAGAAATGAAATGCTCATTACGGCAGAGGAAGAGAATCTGGTATTTTATATCATTACAGGTGAAACGGAAAAGGAAATCGTAAAAGCATTCCGGAATATGATCGGACAAAGCTATATTGCTCCAAAATGGGCATTGGGCTATGGGCAGAGCCGATGGAGCTATATGAATGAAGAGGAAATCAGAGAGGTAGTAAAAAAACACAGGGAGAACCGGATTCCTTTGGACAGCGTTTATATGGACATAGATTATATGGAGCGCTATAAGGACTTTACGGTAAATAAAGAAGCATTTCCGGATTTAAGTGCATTTTGCCGGGAGATGAAAGAACAGGGCATTCATTTGGTTCCCATTATAGATGCAGGAGTAAAAATTGAAGAGGGCTATGAGGTATATGAAGAAGGTCTTGAAAAAGGATATTTCTGCAAAAAGGAGGATGGAAAAGAATTCGTGGCAGGTGTATGGCCGGGGAAAGTCCTCTTTCCGGACATGCTGAATGAGGAAGCCAGAAGCTGGTTTGGAAAAAAGTATAAGGTGCTTCTGGATCAGGGGATTGAAGGTTTTTGGAATGATATGAATGAACCGGCAATTTTCTATTCGGAGGATAATCTGACAGAGGTATTCAAGGAGCTTTCCAAGCTTCAGGGGGAGAATCTTGACATTTACAAGTTTTTCCATATGAAGGATCTGGTGTTAGGTATTGCTAACAATCCAAAGGATTATCAGTCTTTTTACCATCAGTATAAAGGAAGAAAAATCCGTCATGATAAGGTTCATAACCTGTACGGATATTATATGACAAGAGCGGCAGGAGAAGCTTTCGAGGAGCTGGAACCTGAGAAAAGAATACTGATGTTTTCCAGGGCATCTTATATTGGAATGCATCGTTACGGTGGAATCTGGACGGGAGATAACATGTCCTGGTGGTCACACCTGCTGCTAAATATCCGTATGATGCCTGCCCTGAATATGTGCGGCTTTCTGTTTACAGGAGCGGACTTAGGGGGATTTGGCGCTCATGTTACCGAAGACTTGCTGCTGCGCTGGCTGGCATTTGGTATTTTCACGCCACTGATGCGCAATCATTCTGCAATGGGAACAAGAAGACAGGAAGCATATCAGTTTGAGAGCAATCAGGCATTTGCTGATTTGATAGGAATTCGTTATGGTATTCTTCCTTATATTTACAGCGAATATATGAAGGCATCTCTAAGAGGAGAAATGATGTTCAGGCCGCTGGCGTTTGATTATAGAGAAGATTCTTTTGCAAAAAGGGTGGAGGATCAGCTTCTGGTAGGTGACAGCATTATGATAGCGCCTGTATATGAACAAAATGCAAAAGGCAGATATGTGTATCTTCCCGAGAAAATGAAACTGGTTAAAATGAAGAGTCTGACGGAAAGAGAGAGCAGGATTATGGAAAAGGGACATCATTATATCGATGTTGCTTTGGACGAAGTCATATTCTTTATCCGTCCTGACAAAATACTTCCTTTATCAAAAGGCGGGCAATGTGTGGAGGAAGTTGACTTTGAACAGTTAGAGCTTTTAAGCTTTGTGGAAACAGAAGCTTCCTATGAGCTTTACACGGATGACGGTTTTACAAAGGATTATGAGCAGGCAGAACATTTCAGGACTTTTAAGGTGGAAAAATGAATGAAGAGCTTTTAAACGACCAGACAGAAAAACTATATGGAATAATTTTATAAAGGAGAGATAACCATGATTAAAGAAGCAATTGTTAAAATTGTAAACAAGGAAGACCTCACTTATGATGAGGCATATGCTGTAATGAATGAAATTATGAGCGGTGAGACTACACCGACCCAGAATGCAGCATTTCTGGCAGCGCTTTCTACGAAAAGCACAAGAGCGGAGACAACTGATGAAATTGCCGGATGTGCTGCTTCCATGAGAGACCATGCGATAAAAGTGGAGACAGGCATGGAATTGTTTGAAATCGTAGGCACCGGCGGCGATAATGCCCATAGCTTTAATATTTCCACTACCTCTGCGCTTGTGTGTGCGGCAGGCGGCGTGAAGGTGGCAAAGCATGGCAATCGGGCAGCTTCCTCACAGTGTGGAACGGCAGACTGCCTTGAGGCTCTTGGTGTAAATATCCAGCAGAGTCCTCAAAGATGTATAGAACTTTTAAACGAAGTAGGTATGTGCTTTTTCTTTGCACAGAAATACCATACTTCCATGAAGTACGTAGGCGCCATCCGAAAGGAGCTGGGCTTCCGTACCGTGTTCAATATTTTAGGGCCTCTTACCAATCCCGGCAGCCCATCCATGCAGCTTCTTGGTGTATATGATGAATATCTGGTAGAGCCGCTGGCACAAGTGCTGATCAGCCTTGGTGTAAAGCGGGGGATGGTGGTGTATGGTCAGGAAAAGCTGGATGAGATTTCCCTGTGTGCACCTACTACCGTTTGTGAGATGAAGGACGGCTGGTTTAAATCTTATACCATTACCCCTGAAAAGTTTGGGTTTGAACGCTGTACGAAAGCAGACCTTGCAGGGGGAACGCCTGAGGAAAATGCAAATATCGTGCGGGCAATTTTAAATGGAGAAAAGGGCCACAAGCGGAATGCGGTTCTGATGAACGCAGGCGCAGCTCTTTACATTGGAGGGAAGGCAGAGTCCATGGAAGATGGTATAAAGCTTGCGGCAGAATTGATTGATTCCGGCAAAGTACGGGATACACTTGAAAAATTTATTGAAGTCAGCAACCGTCCGGAAATGAACATAAACTAGAGAAGAATTCAGTCATTGTTATTTTAGAATTTTTGTTAAAAAAGCAAGAAAAGGATAACAAAAATTACCAACATAAAAAGATTTTAT
>CAMWWJ010000189.1 GCA_947177925.1 uncultured Lachnospiraceae bacterium | reverse complement strand
AGAATACTATAAGGTACATGGACATGGCAGTACAGGCAGTCCTGCATCCAAAGCAGCCGGCAGACTGATAGATATGCACGACTGTGTTACAATTCATTATCAGAAACATAATCAGAGAAAAGAACTTGTTTTTGTTACTATTTCACCATTTTCCTATTCTCAGGCCTTTGCTATGAAGGGAATAAACGTAATAGAGCACAAAGATATATCATGAAAGAACAAACACGATATCTATGGACAACTGGCTGAACAGAAAAAGAGAGCCTCCGAATTTCGGAGACCCCTTTGGTATGAAAAGAGAAATGAAACCAGCAAATTTATGATATTCTAAACTTATGAATTTCCTCTCTTAAAGACTGTGATACTTCTTTTAAATCATTGGTGTAGCCGGACATCTTCTCCACCTGTTCTTTCTGACCGCTAATGCCCTCTCCCATTTCGAGGGTAGAGGCAGAGTTTTCCTCAATAACTGCAGAAATGCCTTCCACTGCTTCCAATGTATTATTTTTTGCACCTTCAATTGCCTGTGTCTGAATGGTGATATCGGATAATTCCTGATTTAACCGCTCTACGCAGTCGTCAATATTATGAAAAGCCTCTACTGCCCGCCTTACTGCCAGCTCCTGGGATTTTAAGATTTCATCTGTATTTTCCCCATGCTCTAAGGTTTTCTGACTCTGCTGCTGTACTTCATCCACGATTTCACGAATCTTCTCTGCAGCCTGTCCGGACTGGTCAGCCAGTGTCTTTACCTCGGTTGCCACTACCGCAAAGCCCTTTCCTGCCTCTCCTGCCCTGGCAGCTTCAATGCTGGCATTTAAAGAAAGCAGGTTGGTCTGATCGGCAATCTCTGTAATGACTCCGACTATATGAGTGATATTGGATATCTTTTCTTCCAAATCCCGGATATCTTTCATGATTTCCTTTAGATTCTTGGTAGTATCCTCCGAGGAAGTGTTTAATTCCTCCATCATCTTGATTCCATTGCCTACAACCACTCTTGTTTCTTCTGATATACTGTCAATTTCCTTCGTATTTTCTACTACTCTTACAATCTTATCGGACAAATCATCCATTCCTGTCAGACAGTTCTGTGCACCATCTTCCTGCTGCTTGGCACCGGATTGAATCTGGACAATAGCAGCGCTTAAAGCCTCTGCGGTTTCATGGACGTTTTCTCTTGCGCCGCTAACTTTTTCCACTGCACCGTCCACCTGTTCCATACCATCGGATACCTTGCCGATCAGCACCTTCATGTCTGCAATCATATCATTGATACTATTGCTCAAAACCGCAAATTCATCATGCCGCTTTGTAAAAACCCGAACGGTAAGGTCTCCTTTGGCAGCCTTTCCTACTTCTTTAATAATCTTTTTGATAGTAGTGCTCATACCGGCAGCCATCCATGTGCCGATTACGCATACGATAATTGTTACCAGGATTACCAGACCTATAGTACCTACTTTAATTTCATTTGCCTGTTCCATCATGGTAGCCTCGGGAATCATACCAATCAGACAGTTCCCCAGATCTCCTATGTATTCATAGCACAGCCAGTATTTCCTTCCGTTCTTGCTGGTTGCAAAAGAACCGCTTTTTTCCAGTCCCTGCTGCATTTTTACATATGCTTTTGAATTGGTAATGATACGCTTCTCTTTATCCTCTGGATAATTTTCCGCTTTGGTAATTTCATTGCTGTCCTGGCCTGCCAGGATCACCATGCTGTCCTCACCTAGATTTACTTCATCCAAAAGCTGTTCTATTACACTATTCCGTACTTCCAGGATGATAAAACCAACATCCTGACCCGTTAATATATTCTCCACCCTTCGTATCAGAGTCATCCTTCTGTTTCCGTAGGGCTGTTCCGCCTCTCCTTTATACTTATCTAAAAACTCACTTTCTCCCAACCAGACCTTTCTGTTCCTAGAGGTTACCTGTACATAATCTTCGGTAGTCTGAAATACGGAATAGGCATCTTTGTCAAAGACCACCTCCGGATTCGTACTGATATGCTCATTGCCCTCAATGGCAACAAAATACCCGTTTTCCACATAAGCATCTGTTCCCAGCATAGATGCTACTTTTGCATCTACCAGGGAATAATCCACACCCTCATCAGGCATTCCACTAAAGTAATTTACCAAATCCGCATCTACGGAAAGATCATATGCGGTGGTTTCCACATCCAGCATCAAAACCTCCAGATAGTCTGCAGACTTACCCAAAATCTGTATGCTGGAGCTTTGGTACAGGCTGCGCAGCGCATTTGCTGTCTGGCTATAGGATAATACCCCTAATAAGATCAATGCCGTAACCGGAAGCAGAAAGGCCACAAGCAGCTTGGCACGAATTCCAATCTTCAAGGATATTTTCTTTTGTTCCTTTTTTATCCTCTTTTTGCTATTGGCATTTCCTGCCTTCTGGATTTTTTTAGCGCTCATGAACCTTCCTCCCCTTTTTTTATGTGTAGCCGCAACAGCGTTTTATTTTGATTTTGAACGTGTTCTTACATCAAATGCAACTGCAATAATGAAAATAATACCTTTTACAATATACTGATAGGAGATATCCACTCCCATCAGGTTCATGCCGTTTGTCAGGGACATAATTACCAGAGCTCCGATAATGGTATTGGTTACTTTACCGATACCACCGCTTACTGCAGTACCGCCAATGTAGGAAGATGCAATGGCATCCATTTCAAATGCAAGACCGGCTGTAGGAGTAGCAGACTGTAGTCTTGAGGTATAAAGAACACCCGACAGGGCTGCTAACACACTCATGGAACAAAATGCAAAAAGTGTTACTTTCTTTACATTGATACCGGATAACTCAGCCGCCTGGTCATTGCCGCCGATACCGTAAATATAACGTCCCAATCTGGTCTTATTCAACATGAAATTATAAATTATCAATACTACACCGACAATCACTGCTGCCCATGGAATACCGCTGTATTTTGCAAGAACCCATATGATTGCCATAATAATAGCAGAAATAAACACAAGTGTAAAGATGAATACCGGAGTAGATGTTACCTGAAAATTATATTTTATCTTATTTCTTCTTGCCTTTATCTGGGAAAAGACAACTAGAACAACCGCAACAACACCAATTAAAAGCGTCAACACATGCACTCCCAGATCCAACCCGGGGATATCCGGTATAAACCCATTTGATAAAGCATTAAATCCTTTATTGGGAACAATGATGGTTCCTGTTTTCTGTAATGACAGGCTCAGAAGTCCCCTGAAGATGAACATGCCTGCCAAAGTAGTAACAAACGCCGGAACTCCTACCCTTGTTACCAAAAGCCCCTGATAAAGTCCTATGAGCAGGCCAATACCCAAAACAATAATAATTGCCAGCCATTCATTGACGCCGTACTGAGTCATTAAAATAGCTGCTATGGCACCACAAAAACCCGCCACATATCCTACTGACAAATCAATATGTTTTAAAATAAGAATCAGGGTCATGCCGATGGCAAGTACCGCAACATAGCCTGCCTGGTTAATCAGGTTGGAAATATTTCTTGCCTGAATAAATCCGCCGTTTGTTTTCCATGTGAAGAACGCCATGATGATAATCAACGCAATATACATCATGTAGTCCCTGATATTTTCCTTCACTAAACTTACGATCTCCTGTCCAAGACCTACTTTTTTTGTTCCGGCCAAACTCTGTGCTTGATTTTTATTATCCATATCCGAAACCTCCTATCTTGATTTAATGGCCATTGCCATGACGTTTTGTTCATTTGCCTCTTCTGCTGCCAGTTCACCGGTTATGGTTCCTTCCGACATAACATACAATCTGTCACTCATACCAAGAACCTCCGGCAGTTCCGATGATATCATGATAATGCTCATGCCCTGCTCAACCAGCTTATTCATCAATGTATAGATTTCAAATTTGGCCCCCACGTCAATTCCTCTGGTAGGTTCATCCAAAATCAGTACCTGGGGCTTTACAAACAGCCATTTTGCCAGCTGAACCTTCTGCTGGTTTCCACCGCTTAAATTTCCCACCTTCTGCATGATGGAAGGTGCCTTGATATTGATGGACTGTTTATAATCGTTGGCTACATTGATTTCCTCATTTTCATTTATGGCAAGCCCTTCCGTCAACGCTTCCAGATTGGCGATGGTGGTATTATATTTGATATCCTGAATCAATATAAGACCATTTCCCTTTCTGTCTTCCGTTACATAGGCTACCCCTGACTGAATGGCAGATTTCGGACTCTTAAAGTGCTTCTGTTCTCCATTTACGAACACCTCGCCACTTGTTATCTTATATCCCGGAGAATTTCCAAAAATACTAAGCGCCAGCTCTGTTCTTCCTGCACCCATCAGTCCCTGAAGACCTACAATTTCGCCTTTTCGTACATTGATATTCACATTATGCAGGATTTCTCTTTGCTTTACCGGATCTTCTACTGTCCAGTTCTTTATCTCTAAACAAATATCCCCGATTTCCTTCTTTTCCCTCTTAGGATAAATGTTATCAATTTCCCTTCCAACCATATGTTTTATGATTTCCGCTTCCGTTACCGGATGCTCTGCCGTATCCATGGAACAAATGGTAGAGCCGTCACGCAATACGGTAATCGTATCCGCTATGGCAATGATTTCTTTTAACTTGTGAGAAATCATGATGCAAGTAACGCCCTGCTCCTTTAATTCCTTTATGAGCTTTAACAGGTTTTCACTGTCATCTTCGTTCAAAGCTGCCGTAGGCTCATCCAGAATCAATAATTTTACATCCTTGCTCAGCGCTTTTGCAATTTCTACAAGCTGCTGATTGCCTACACCGAGATTCTTTACCTTCGTAGACGGGTCCACACGGAGACGAACCTTTTTAAGCATCTGGGATGCCTTTACGATGGTCTCATTCCAGTCCACGGTGTGCCCCTTCATAATCTCGTGTCCAAAATAGATATTTTCATAAATGCTTAATTCGGGAACCAATGCCAGTTCCTGGTAAATAATGGCAATTCCCTTTGCTTCACTATCCGCAATTGATTTAAATTGTTGTATTTCACCGTTATAAACAATATCGCCTGTATATGTGCCGTAATGGTGAAGGCCGGATAGAACTTTCATAAGTGTGGATTTTCCGGCACCGTTTTCTCCTACCAGACAATGAATCTCTCCACGCTTTACTTTAAAGTTAACATCGCTTAAGGCCTTGACCCCCGGAAATACTTTTGTGATATCTCTCATTTCAAGTATATAATCATTCATTTACCGGGCCTCCTTTACATTCCCCGATATGAATCGGGGAGTTACCTTAATTTAGAAGGTCGACTTTAGCAACCAAAGCTTCTAAAGTCGACCTCACTTTCATTATTTGCTATACTGTTTTACATTCACTTATTCTAATCCTGTAAATTCAGAAGCATCATAGTATTCGGAATCGATTAAAGCTTCCTTTACATTATCCTGTGTTACCACAACGATGTCTGTCTGCTTTGCAGGAACATCTTTTGCTTCGTTATTGTAAGTTGTATCTGTTGCCGGTGTTTCACCATTTAAGATAGCAACTGCCATTGCTACAGAATCAGCTGCTAAAGTACGTGTATCCTTAAATACGGTCATGGACTGCTTGCCATCGATTACGTACTGTACGGAAGCCTTTTCAGCATCCTGTCCTGTTACCTTGAAGCTTGTAATATCTTTGTCGGTTGCAAATACATCTGCGATAGAACGTGCGGTACCATCATTAGGACCTAATACAAGAACATCACCCTTCATATCAGCACCAGCTGCTGTCAAGTGTGCTTCTGCTTTTGATTTTGCTACGTTGAAATCCCAGTCTGTTGTAACCTGACCGATAATCTTTCCTATTTCGTCACGTGAAAGCTCTCCATTGTCCTTTAAAGCTTCTGCTTCAGAAGAGTTAGCAACTACGAATGTGCCATCTGCAATCTTTGGCTGAAGTACGCTCCATGCACCTTCAAAGAAAATGAAAGCATTGTTGTCTGTCGCTGCACCTGCATACAAGTATAGAGGAATTCCGGTTCCCTCGGGTGCATTATCAATTAGGTACTGTCCCTGTGCAACACCAACAGAAAAACTGTCAAATGTTACGTAATAATCAACTGCTTCCGTTCCTGTAATCAATCTGTCGTATGCAATTACAGTAACGCCTGCGTCCTTTGCTGCTTCAACTGCTGCTGCCGCTGCTGAACCGTCCTGCGCACAAATGATCAGAACATCGATTCCCTGAGAAATAAGGGTCTCTACGTTTGTTTTTTCAGTTGCGGAAGAACCCTGGCTGAATAATACCTGATTGGTAAATCCGGCATCGCCTAAGATTGCTTCGAACTGAGCCTGATCCTGTAACCATCTTGGTTCATCCTTGGTAGGAAGAACGATACCAACCTGTACATCACCGGATGCCGCTGCTCCGCCTTCATCGTCAGCCGATGTATCATCTGCCGTTGCATCGTCTGCCGTCACGTCATCTGTTGTATCATCGCTGGTAGTCGTAGTGTCGCCGCATCCGGTAAGCATTGTTGCAACCATTGCTACGGCGAGAAGCATGCTTAGTAATTTTTTCTTCATTAAAAATCCTCCCTTTAAATAAATTTGCAGCTTTTCGCTACAACAACACTATAT
>CAMWWJ010000188.1 GCA_947177925.1 uncultured Lachnospiraceae bacterium | reverse complement strand
TCCGACATTCGCCTTAGTCTCGTGGGCTCGGAGATGTTTATAAGTGACAGCTGTAGAAGTTTCCTAAAATAAATATAAGAACCGGAAAAGCGATATGAGGCTTTTTCGGTTCTTGCATTTCACGAAACGTTTTTATAATACTGATTTATTTTCCCATTATCCTTATAAACAATTGCCAAAAACACAAAGTCATAAAATTTCCTCCTTCGCGAAATAATTTTTCCTTTTCGTGAAGGTGGAAATACATTCACAAAAAGAACCTACGGCTAATCTAAATAGCTATAGGTTCTTTTTCTATAAATCCCCGATTAACGTCGAGTTTTGTCGATAATTGTCGATAAAATTTTTCATTACTTCTTTTTTACTAAATTCTCCAAACAAATGGATACCGTAAAAAATGGTGCCTTATAATCATATGCAATAGTGCCTCCATATTTTTTTATTACCTGCTCAATGTTCAACATGCCAAATCCATGATTTTCTTTATCCTTTTTTATAGTAAGAAATTTATTTCCATCTCTTTTCAGTTGCTGATTACAGGGATTTTTCACATAAATAAAGTAAGTAGGGGGTAATCCTTTTACCAAAACCGTAACTTCTTTTAAATCTCCTTTGTAAAGTCTTGTAGCTTCCAAGGCATTTTTTAACAAATTTGAAAATAAGATGCATAAATCCATATCCGAAATAACTGATTCCTGCGGAAACCTTCCTTGCCAGTCCAGCCTCACTTCCTCTTCCTGCCGAAATACATCAGCAGCTACAATATCAATCGTATCATTTCCCGTGAGAATCCTTTTCGTAAAATTCCTTGCAGTGCCTGTCATTTCCTGCACATATTCCATCGCCCTTTCATTTTCTCCATCCTCTAAATATCCAATCAGACAGGCAAGGTGGTTAAGCATATCATGCCGAAACTGTTTCGTCTCATTATCCTTTTGTAGCAGTTCCTTATAATATAATTCCTGCTTCGTCACATATTCCTCATAGGACTTTGCCTCTTTTTTATATGATTCCCTTTCATTAATGGATTTTAAATTCACAAAACAAATGACAAAGAAAAGAATGCTACTCAAAAAAACACCAAACAAAGATTTTTTTAGCATTTCCTGATCTGTTTCCAGCACTCCATAGCTATATTGAATGGGATATAAATAAAACATCATGCCCAACAGTCCCATAAATACCAAGGTTACATTTTTAGCAGAAAAATAAAATATTTTTTTCTTTTTATGTAATATTCCCTCTAAAATCAAAAGACATAATCCAGAAAATGTATTTAATAAAAAGCCTATTGTATCCTCGCTTATTTCCCTCAACAGTTCCGGTGCACATAGCATTTGAAGCACTCCGTTTAAAACGCTTTCTATAGCTGTCACCATAATAAATGCCAAAATCACCAAAAAAATATCCTTTTTTCTTTTTAATGCAAAAAAAACATTAGCAATCAAAAAGAAGGTAATAAGCCAAACAATATCCTCATTATCTTTCCATATAATTGTATATGCGCTAATGAAAATAATTGCAACCACAGAAGAAATCCATTGTATTTTCTTTTCCTTTCCCGGGCAATTAAAGATACCAAACACAAAAATATTCAATTTTAAAAATTCCAATAAGTAATTGCTAACCCAATAAAAAATATCCATTCCTACTCCCATATAATTCTAGCCCTTTCTTTTTTATAAGAATAGTAAGCCTCCTTAATCTGACGCCTTTTCCGGACGGCAACAGGAAGCTCCTTTCCATTTGTTAAAAAAACCTTGTCTTTGATTTTATCCACATGTAAAAAATTCACAATATAGTTTTTATTACACCGATATAAGTCGGGATAATTTTCCGCACACCATTCCTTTAAGGTCACATTGCTTATAATATAGTCATTTTCCCTGAAAACAGCCGACTGGTCACCTAATGCCTCTATATAATATATTTCTGGAATGTTGATCTGGATGACCCTGTCCTGAACCTTAATTAGCTTAAAATTCCTTTCCAAAAGCACGTCCATTGCCTCATAAAGAGCTTCTCTTATATCTTCTTTTTTAAAGGGCTTTAATAAATAACGAAAGGTCTTTACTTTAAAGGCGCTTTGCACATATTCAATATGAGCCGTCAAAAAAATAATCTTTATATCATTCCATTTTTCCGAAGCCTTTTTTGCTGTGAGCAATCCGTTCATCTGGGGCATATCAATATCCAGAAATAAAATATGTATGCTCTCCTGACATTCCAAAAGCCTGACAGGGCTGATGAACGGAAGTATTTTAAATTCTATACCGCTTTTCCTCATCAGATGATGCAGCTGTTTATACAATTCTCTGACAATAATCTCCTTATCATCGCAGATTGCTATTTGAAGCTTATCACCTTTATTTGGGAAAAGTGTTTCATATTCTCTTTCCATGTTATATTCCTCTTCTTTTCATCATACAACAAAATATTAGCTTTTTCATCCAGAAATTTCCAATTACTTCTAAAACATGCAAAATTAATTTAGCTTTTCTTTTTTGCCTTTTATTTAATTTAGTTTAATTTTATATATTCTAAAATCCATTTTCTTTTTTGGAAAATATTCCAATAATGTCTTCAAAATATTCTAAACGGAATATTTTTTTTGCTCAACTAAACTAATATATAGGAGAGGAATATACAAATGAAAACAAGACTAAAAGAATTACGAATGGAAAAAAACTTAACACAAACTCAGCTTAGCCTTAGTACCAATATTTCCCAATCCTCTTTGTGCAAAATGGAAACCGAATGCGCAAACGTAAACGGAAGCCAGATTGTGGTATTATCTCAATATTTTGGTGTATCTACCGATTATTTTTTGTGCATGACAAATGAAAAGCTGCCTGTAGACGTAAAAGTTTCCATCCAGAGGGAGACCTCTGCTTTTTCCCAGCTTTTTTATTATTACAGCAAGTTAAATCATTTTGACAGGGAATTGGTTTTGGATATGACGGCAAAACTGGCTAACAGAGCATTAACCGATAACCTGATATAAGAGCTTATTCTTTCTATTTATCATATCTATTTATATTCATTTTCGGCTGATAGCAGGCCGAATGTCTGTTTTTCGTGAAGGCTGCCTTTTCGTGAAACAAAAAAAGCAGAAACTAACAGACCATTTATGGTTTATTAGCTTCTGCTTTTGTCTTTTTCCGTTATTTTACTGATGAAAGTTTTTTCCATACTATTGATCATCTTCGTAAATATTCACATGATCCAGTGATACACTTCTTATTTCTTTTATATCAAATTCTTCTCCAAATGCAGTATAGAGATTATAACTGCTTCCATCTCTGGAAATATCACTGGAAAAATGGGAATACTCCAAAACACTTCCATCCTTTAATAAAATAGTAAGATTTGCCTCATCATAGCTTCTTCCATATCCTTCTATATAAATACCAAAGGGGGTGATTTCGACACATTCTGCGACTTCTTTTAAATCCCCGATTATCAGGCTATCCTTCTGAACATCCGACATTCTTAAATTAACCTTCCAGTTCCCGTCTGTGAATATGCCATCTTTTACAAACCATCCCCACAGGTTATATCCTTCCAACTCCCCAATAGAGCCGACATCATAGACATATTCAATATGTTTTTGGGATTCCCAATGCATTGTAGCATGGTCTGTCTGACTTTCTATATCTTCTTTTGTCTTAAAATAAAGGTTCGTATAGGATATGGCATTTTCTGCTACTTCATTGCCATCGCCAATCACGCCCTTTTCATCCAAAAGCCACAGGTCTCCGTGATTGTCAAAGCTCTTCGTCCATTTGGTTTGAATATGGAGTTTTCCGTCCACAAACCCTATATTGCTTATCGTAACAAAATCTATATCTCCGCCCAGCGGAATATTCATGACATCCGGCTTTAATATCCTGTCAGAACCTCCTTGAAATTCCACCTCCGAAAGAGAAATTATCTCTGCTTCTCCGTTCAAAAGGGAAGCCAGATCAATTTTTGTATCAAACCAGTCATAGGTAACCTTATTGCTCATAAGAGAACTTATGGAAAAAGTAACCATTTGATTAGACATGTCTTTTCCCCCACTACCATGCATTTTGTAATATGCCGTGTTTGTCTTTTCATCATAAGTAATTAATTCCGTGCCAAATGCAATGGGACCTTTTATATGTTCCGAATCACATAAATCCAGTTTCTCATTTACTCTCCCTTTTCCTTCCATGTCCTGTATGCTAAAATAAACGACTGCATTATGATCATCATTTGCGGCAGACAATACCTCTAGTTTGATTCCCTGATCTTCTGAAGATTTTTGTATTGGATATAAAAATTGAGCAAACTGAGGGTTTAGTTTAAAAAGCCAATCATTTACTGAAGGCACAGAAGCAGCCAGGGCAGTTATCGAACAGGTCAGAAACAGGCAGAGTGCTGCTGCCGCAATAACTCCTTTTAAACCAAAACTCCTTGCTTTTTTCTCCTTCATTCCCTTTTCTGTTGTCTGCTGCAGGATTTTTTCCGATAACCTGCTGCTTACTGCTATATCTGAAAGCTTATAATCAATATATGTTTTCAAATTATTCATCAAAATACCATCCTTTCAAAGAAATCTTCAACTGTTCTCTTGCCCTGGTCAGGCGTACTGTTACGGCTGATTCTGTTATATGAAGGATACTGGCTATTTCCTTCACCTTCAACTGTTCATAATAAAATAGCAAAATGACCTCCCTGTATTTTGGTTTTAGCTCTGCTATTTCTTTCAAAACTGTATCATCCTTTATCTTATCTTCATAGGAAGACTCATAATTCTGGTTAGCCGAATATAACCAGTGCTTATACTGGCTGCTTCTTAAATAGGATTTACATACATTTATGGCAATGGCAGTAATCCATGTCTTTTCCGAACAATCCCTTCTGTAGCTGCCCCAATTTTTATACGCCTTTATGTATGTTTCCTGTACCGCATCCTCTGCTAAGTGCAAATCATGTAAGTATAGATAGCACATACGCAAAAGCTCATTGCCATACTCTGAAACAAGCCTCTGCATATCCGGCAGCCCTTGATTTGATACCAAAGATTCTTTCATCTTCTGCCTCCTTTCATATCATTAGACGCAGGTATTATTATAAAGCCTACAAAAAAATTATAAAATCTATAAAAAGGATTAAATACAAAAAGCCAGTACTCCCCATCTACGTATAGATCCGTATTTACTCCCCAGCCATACCAATCTGTTGCTTCTGCTTTCTGTCTGGTTTACACTTTCTGTATACCACTAACCTGTTTTACATCCAATTCATCCACCGACTGAAAATTTCTCCGCCACCTGGCAGCCATACCCACCGCCCGAAATACTTCATCAAGCCCCAAAGCAATCCAGACTCCTAACAATCCAAGGCCAAAAGGAATTCCCAAAAGGAAGCTGAATCCTACCGCAAAAAACCACATGGAAAACAATCCGATGTACAAAGGAAAGTTCACATCTCCCATTGCCCTCAGTCCATTGACCAGAACCAGATTTACGCTCCTTCCCGCTTCCAATAAAAACTCACTGCCAAGAACCATGACTCCCAGCGCAATAATTTCCTGATCCTTTGTAAAAATTCCTATCATCTGCCGGCGGAGGAAAAAGAGCCCCAAAGTAATAAGCATACTTATAAAAAAGGAAAGCTTTGTGGAAAATATACCGATTTCATATGCCTTTTCCCTTTCCTTCCCGCCTATTTTCCATCCAATGAGTATGCCGCTGCCCTGTCCTACTGCCAGGGCGAACAAGTATACAAAGCTCACAATCGTATTAAGATAAGAGTAGGTGGTAACCGCTGCCACCCCGATTCTCGTTATGATTGCCATAATGCACAGCTTTGCCATGGTATAGGAAAATTGTTCTCCTGCTGCCGGCATCCCATATTGCAGAATCACTTTTAATACTGCCTTATTTTCTTTCCATACAGTTCCTTTATAAAAGCCGGGCACAATCTTTTTTCCCAAAAATATCATAAACATCACACAGCCTGACAGATTGCAGAAAGCGGTTGCAATTGCGGCTCCGGATACTCCAAGAGAAGGAAAGCCAAGCTTACCATAAATAAGTATGTAATTCAGCACAATGTTACATAAGTTGGCTAAAACCGAAATAAGCATTGTTTCCTTTGTCTTCCCATAAGACCTTAAAAAAGAGGAAACCGTCATGCTGACAAACTGGACAAAAAGAGAGCCTCCGATGATTATCATATAATCTCTTGCATATTCATACATAACCGGATCGATTCCCATCATTTGAAACAGCAGCGGATAACCCAGTACAAGAAAAATACTGAAACAGCTTCCCAAAATCCCATTCACAAAGATTCCCGTAAAAATCAACGATTTTATATCCTTCTTTTCTTTATTTGCACCAATGTACTGCGCACATAATATACCGCTTCCTGCCGTAATCACCCTTGCAATCACCAGAAAGGAAAATAAAATCTGGTTTACAATGCCCACTGCCCCTACTGCATGATCCGAATAGCCAGATAACATAAGCACATCCGCACTTCCCATTAAGGAAAACAACACACTTTCTAAAAATATAGGCCAGGATAAATCCAATAATGTTTTTTTATCTTCCATACCAACATCACTCTTTTTCATTTGATTTTATGATATAATACTATAC
>CAMWWJ010000187.1 GCA_947177925.1 uncultured Lachnospiraceae bacterium | reverse complement strand
GGGCCTTGATGAAGGCGTCAGTCCTTACGCACCGTACTTTGGTGCGTTAGTACTGCTACGTCTTCATAGAGCGAGAGCGTGCCCACAAGACTTCTATCCGTCAGCTCCCACGTCCTCATATCCAAAATCCCCCTCCCCTACAACCTACTTCAAATTCTCCGGATTCAATCCCTCCAATTCCGGCACAACAAAAATTCCATCTTTTCTAATCAGGGTATCATCAAAGTAAATTTCTCCCCCACCATATTCTTTTCGCTGAATGAGTACCAAATCCCAGTGGATGACGGATTGGTTGCCGTTTGGAGCTTCTTCGTAGCAGTTGCCGGGAGTGAAGTGGATGGAACCGCATATTTTTTCATCAAACAGGATATCCTTCATGGGTTTTAAGATATATGGATTGACTCCGATTGCAAATTCCCCGATATATCTGGCTCCTTCATCCGAATCCAGGAGCTTATTGAGCTTTTCCGTATCATTAGCCGTTGCTTCCACAATTTTGCCATCTTGAAAAGTAAACTTTACATTTTCATAGGTAAAGCCCTGATAAAGAGATGGGGCATTGTAGGAAATCGTACCGTTGACTGAATTTCTCACTGGTGCGGTGAATACTTCACCGTCAGGGATGTTCATGGTGCCGCTACAGGGAATTGCCGGAATTCCTTTTATAGAAAAGGTCAGGTCGGTGCCCGGTCCTACGATTCTTACCTTATCTGTCCTATTCATATAGGCTACCAGCGCTTCCATTGCTTTATCCATTTTGCTGTAATCCAGGTTGCACACATTAAAGTAAAAATCTTCAAAATTTTCCATGCTGGTGCCTGCCAGCTGAGCCATTGCCCCATTGGGATAGCGGAGGACCACCCATCTTGTTTTTGGCACACGAATCTTATGGTGAACCGGGTCCATGTAGAGCTTGTCATACAGCTCCATTTTTTCCGCCGGCACATCCGAAAGCTCGGCTACATTATCCGCTCCCCGAATGCCGATATAGCAGTCCATCCGGCTCATTTCCTTTGCATCCAGCTCTGCCATCAGCTTCAATTGTTCTTCATTACAGGATAAAAGCATTTCCCGCTGCACTCTCTGATTGGTAAAATGGGGAAAGGGATTTCCTCCCGCCAAATATACTTCTTTCGTAATCTGCATTGCCAACTGTTCCGTGGCGGCTCCTATATAGTGGATGTATACGTTATCCCCTTTTTTTACTTTGCAGGAATAATGCACCAGATTTTTTGCTAATGTCTTTATTCTTTCATCCATTTTTTTCCCTCTCTGTTTTCTGTTTTTTCATTATTTTTCCCATTTTATTATTTTATATAAGTAATAAAATGATTTCCGTTTTTTTCAAACCACTCTTTGGAGTCATTCATGCCCTTCTTATAGATGGTTCCGGTAACAGGATCCATAATTACGGTGTTTAATTCATTAAAGCCTACCAGTAACACTGCATTTCCATCATTTAAAAGCGCCAATACAGGAATATCCTGATTTACATAATAAAGAACAGAATCCAGACTGCATCCCGAAAGATCAAGAATCTGTGCATCCGGCAGATTATCTGCCAATATAGAACGTATCGTTTTGCCCTGGCTCAATAAATATTCGGTATTTTTCATAATGCCTTCGCATTTCAGCATCGTATCCAGACAGACTGCAAGGCTTGCCTTTTCTTCTGTCACAGATGCGCTTTCAATTTTCATGATTTGATTTTTGGTGTTGCGGCTGCCCTTTCTCCATACATACTCCCCTTTATGATTGGTTACTGCGCCGGAAGTCTGATCTGCAAGGCTGATTGCTTTTGACAGATCTTCAAAAATGGCTTCAATATCGGTTTTTCCATACACATAATAGCTTTCTATTGCGTTTTCATTAGCAATAGCTAACTCCCTGCCCCCTTCGTACATAACCTCCTTTGGAGTCAGGAATTTTATGGATTTTGGCTCAATTGTCCCTTTCAATGCAATCTGGACAATCTTTTCATATTCGGCAGTGGGTACCATTTCCAACATGTTTTCCCCTGCCTGTTCGATTTCCGTGTTCATGATCTGGTCGTCCGAAGTTTCACGGAACACAGATTCACCTTCGCCTTTTCTCATTCTTTTCAGATTGATCTGATTTTCAACAATCTCTGCACCTACAATATAGATACCTTCCTTTTGGTAAGTATCGGCTATGGTTTCGGTGCCGTTTAAGATATTTACCATATACATAGGAAACAAAATGCTGCCGGAACTGTCTTTTGCCACATCTGATTTATAGGCAGTACCGTAAATCAGGTCTTCTCCCATAAAGCCAAGAGGCCTCACATAACAACCGCTTCCGCCTTCTACCGTGGTCTGTTTTCCTGTATTAAAATCCATTAAGACCAGTGTTTCCGTTCCAAGGGAATCTCCCTTTGCCTCCCAGGCTGCCATTCTGCCGGAAGCAGAAACCTGATAGCTTTCGGCGGCCAAATTTTCCTTCACGATTTCATAGGACTTATCCAGCAGATTTACGTCATATAAAGTGCTTCCCATAATAAAGTAGAAATGATTGGTCTGGTTGATATATGCAAGATTTTTCAAATCCTGCCTTAATAAGCCGTAGGATTTCGTATAAGGAATAAATATTTCCTCTTCAATGGTATTCATCATGCTATTAAAATAATAAATCTGTATACCTACCCTGCCTTCATGATTTCCCCGGTTCATATAGCCTGACACTACAAAATAAATATTTCCGGTTTCATCCATTGTAAGAATGCGGATATCGTGGGCATCATAAAGAGTTCTTTCATCCCAGTTTTCCTTATCATAAAAGCTGAAAAGAAGTGCAAGCTTATTTTCCGTTATATTATAGCTGTAAAGCATCCCCTCCTGGATAAATGCCAGAATATTTCCACCTTCGCTTTCTACCAGCTCCACATTTCCGTCTGTAATTCCAAGGCTGATCTTGTTGGAAGAAAATACTCCGTTATCCTTGTCGAAAATCTGTTCCATGGTACGTTCAAAGTCCAGCAGGTAAATCCTTTCCGTACCATATCTCAGCCGGTAAAATTCCTTCACGTTAAAAAATGTCTTTTTTTTGCCACTTCCTATGGATACCTGATAGGAAAGCTGTATTTTAGCTGTCTGGGCATCCATTTCTTTTATGGAAGTCTGAAGCTTTTCTTCCCTTTCCACCTGAAGCTCTCCCCATGTAATCTGTGAAAAGCTGCTATGGATATTCACCTTGCTGAATGTGGTATTATCTCCTTCCTCATTGGACTCCAAATATTTTGTGATTTCCTTGGCCGCATCTTTGTTAAAGGTTCTCTCATGAAAATCTTTTGCAAAAGCAATCAATTCTGTCTGGTGATAATCCTCCGCCTCGATGACTCTTGTATAATATCTTAATACGTTGCCATTCTCCATCCGAAGCAGTATGACCAGCTTATATTCCATATGGTCGTCAATCAGATCCTTTATCTGCAGGGAGGCTGTTATTTGCTCGTCATCCTCATTATAATTGTAAATATCAGTATTTTCCACCAGACGTTCTCCGTCAAGGGAGCGTACCTCAAAGGACATACTCTGTATATCGGCCCCAAACTTATCCACAATCAGGGAAAGGCGCCTTTCCTCTCCAAGACAGATAATGTTATCTCTTAAATAGTTGATTTCCATTTCTTCGCTGTAGCCATGGAGCAGGTTTACCTCTGTCCCCTCCGTCTCAAAGGAAACCAGCGGAAAGGTTGCTGCTTCCATTTCAGTAGTCATGTCACTGTTTCCCTGATTCATAATTGCACTGATTACGACAACGGAAGTGAGAAATACTACCGCACATACAATCACTTTGATAATTTCTTTTCTCATCTATATTAAAATCCTTCTTTTTCTTTTAATAGCCTTTCCAAAGTAAGCTCTCCCTGAAGCTCTTTCGTAAGCTCCTCCAGCTCATTTTGGTGTCTTTTTTGAAAACCATCCTTTTTGATGGCCCTGATTAAAATATTTTTTGGAGTATGCTCCATATCAATAAATTCTAAAATTTGTGTTTCATAGCCTGCCCTTTCCAATAAATTCGCCCTTATACCATCAGTTAAAAGAGCTGAAATCCTCTCTTTGAGCAACCCATATTTCAACACAGGCTGTAAAAGCTTGCTGTCTATCTGTCTGTTCAATTCATGCTGACAGCAGGGAACGGATAGAATCACCCTCGCATTCCAGGTAATGGCCTTGTACAAGGCATAATCCGTTGCAGTATCACAGGCATGCAGGGTAACTACCATATCCACCTGTTCCTTCTCATCATATTCTCTGATATCCCCCTTTAAGAACATCAAGTCATGATAGCCGTATTTATCCTTCAGCCTATTGCAGTCCGCTATCACATCTTCCTTTAAGTCCAGCCCCACTATGTCAATATCATAATGATTCAATATCTTTAAATAGTAATATAAAGCAAAGGTCAGATAGGACTTTCCGCAGCCGAAATCCAAAATGGAAAGCTTCCTGTCCTTAGGCAGCACCGGAAGCACGTCCCGGACAAACTCCAGGAATCGGTTAATCTGCCTGAATTTATCGTATTTTGCATGAATGACCTTTCCTTCTCTTGTCTGCACGCCTAAATCAATCAGGAAGGGAACCGGAATTCCCTCCTGCAGAATATATTGCTTCTGACGGTTGTGCTTTGGCACTTCCTTTTTTTCCTCAGGCACATTCTTTCGCTTTACCTTTAGGGACACCGTTCCTCTTTTTCCTACAAGCACTGTCCCCCTTAAGTTAGCACTTTCTAACTCAAGCTGTCCAAATTCCTTTCCCAATGCCTCCACTATGACCTGCACTGCTGCTTCCTTCTGCACATTCTCATGAAACACCTTTGTGCCCATATACTTTTCTATCTGAAACCACAATTCTTCCTTTATCATAACCGGATGGAGCTTTATCTTCGTGATAGCATCCTTGTTCCGGGAATTGCTCAAAATAACCTGTTTGAGACTTTCATTTATATGTTCTTCCAAAAAAGAAATTACTTTTTCCATATCCGGCTCCTTACAGGCACTCTTTCTACACAAAAAATATAGCCATGAATGCCATGACTATATTTTAATTCCTTTATGGAAAAACCACAACTAAAATTTTCCTTAACGGATTAAAACTTTAAATATCCGCCATTATTCTGATGCCTTCTCTTCAGCAATTCAAAGAATAGGATAACCAGAATCAGTTCATCTATGCCATCCCATTCCAATAATTTGGCAAGCTGCTCATCTTCCTTCTTTTTTGTGGGATTCTTCCGAAGGCTTTCTAAAATATCCTTTCCCATTTTATACAGCATGAAACGGTCCGGATACTGATCATAAATCATGCTTCCCTCATAATCCAAAATGGAAAGAGCCTTATTTACTTCTGCTAACAGCTTTTTGGCACCCATAGGATACATTTGCTGTAAATATTCTAAATCCTTTACCATATCCCTGTCATCTTCAAAGGCAATGGGTAAAGGATACGACATATAAAACGGTAAGATTTTGTGATCCTTCATAGTATATTTCCTGTTTTATTTTATACTATGCCGCTTAAAATTCAGATGTTACATTCCTATTTTTTTATGCTGAGTTTTTTTACCTTGCTGTATGGACCGTATACTTTCTCATTTTTCTTATCAAGCTTATAGGCTCTGACTTTGAAATAGTAGGTTTTTCCCTTTTTTAATTTTTTGATAGTATAAGCAGTCTTTTTTGTATTTATCTTTCCGGTTGACTTTTTTGTAAATTTTTTGCTGGTGGAAAAGAGAATTTCATATCCCTTTGCGCCGGTTATTTTTTTATAGGAAATCTTTGCTTTTCTTCCTGCCTGATTTTTCAGTGTTTTCAGACTGGTTTTTCCTACCTTGATTTTTTCATTTGCAGGAGGCTGATTATTGCCTGTGTTATTTCCGGCTCCGGATGAATCGCCGTTCCCGGAAGCATTCCCGCCATTTCCTGTAGAACCGTTTTCTTCTTTTCCGTCTTCCGTGATCGGACGGTATTTGGGATATAAGGAATCGCTTTCATTGCTTCTTCCGTTTCCCGTGTGGTTTTTGGCATACAGCTCACTTCTTCCTCCCGGAATATAGTAAACAGTCATCTGTCCGGTATTGTAAAAGGTATAGCCTGCCCAATAGGTATCTTTTCCATCTAAATACAGCTTATTTAAATATTTTGCAGATGCAAATGCGGTACAGCAGATATGATCTACTGTAGCAGGAACCCGGTAAGAAGCAGTGTTTTTCCCACAGGGAAAATTGTATAATACACTTTTATCCTTTGTATACAATACTCCGTCCTGAGAACAAAATGCCGGGTTAGCTGCGTCTACTGTAATGGAAGTCAGGCTGTAACAGTAAGAAAATGCATAGTCCCATTCCCCAATAGTGGTTACTGTTGCTGGTATGGAAATGGTATAGATTCCTGACTTTGCATAAAATACTTTGCTGCCTATTTCCGTAACTGTATAACCGTCTATTTCCGAAGGTATCGCTACGTTTCCTGTTGCTGTGCTTTCTGTTATTTTTGCCGTATTGTCCTCTTTCAGTTCATAGGTAAATGAAGAGTTTTGGGCATGGGCTGTTTTTGTGTTTATCCATATGAGTATAAATAATAGAGGGAGTAGGGTAAGTAATTTCTTTTTCATGGGGTGGCCTCCTTTTCTAGTTTTGTTGTATATCTTTCTTTATAAGCAAAATCATATCATATATGTTATATAT
>CAMWWJ010000186.1 GCA_947177925.1 uncultured Lachnospiraceae bacterium | reverse complement strand
GTATAGATAAATTTGAATTTTCTTGACTCAACCAACAGTTGAAATGGCTGATTCTATAGGATTTGTGGCTTATCAACTGCTAGTTCGTGTTAAAAATATCAAAAATTTTGTATAGTCTATAATGAAAGGAGGGTTCCCAAAATGAATCAGGAAAAAATAGGAAAGTTTATAGCAAAATGCAGGAAAGAAAATGGATATACGCAAGCATCACTTGCTGAGAAACTTGGTATTACGGATCGTGCAATATCAAAGTGGGAAAATGGCAAGAGTATGCCGGACGCTTCGATTATGCTGGAACTTTGCGAATTATTAAAGATAAATGTGAACGAGCTTCTGACAGGGGAACATATCATTATGGACAATTATAAAGAAGTTGCAGAAAAAAATCTTGTTGAAATGAAAACACAAGAAGAGAAAGCTAATAAAAAAGTGATTTTGGTTGTAATTGTTTTTTTTATTATGCTTTTGTTTGCATGGTTTGCAGGCGGAAACATTGGTGAGGATTTAGGAAGATTTATTTATAATATCTCACATTAATCTTAGCTTTATTGTAGTGAATAAAGGAAAACGAAAGAATTTGAGTACGGAAAGGACTTTGTATTTGAAGAGCCTTTCCGTATTTATATTATATACAGTTTTATCAGTTAGCCCAAATAATTCTCATTGCCGCTATACTGTTTTTGGGGAAGATGAAAATTGGGTAAAAGTTTAGTTGAGAAATTGATTTTCAGGGGTTTCCTGTTCAAAGCGCTGGTAGAAAATAATGTAAAATCTGCAATTATTATCTCAAGCGTAACCTTTGGCATAGGGCATTTGTAAATTTATTCAATGGTAGCGGCATGGACTTAGTAAACAATTTATGTCAGATTTGCTTTGCGATTGCGATAGGCTTCTTGCTCGTAACAATATTTTATCGTGGCGGAAGTCTGCTTCCCTGTATTATTACCCATTCTGCGATTAACACCCTCAATACGTTTGTAAATGGAGCAATATTTAAAAGATGTGATGCAAAGAACAAGGGAGTTCATTGAAAAATCAATTATAAAATAAGCAAGTGGTGCTGAGCATATAGAATTTACCTATATGCTCTTTTTATACAAAACCGGCTTTACCAAAATGAATATTTATGTTGGTCAATATCAATTCTCAAAAACAAACCCACAATTATGACTGCTTTCTGTTCCGCAGATATGGTAATGATCGTTTGTATATTCTTCGACAACCTTTTTCCAAAACCGACCAGCCGAAACATTGTTTTTCCAATAGCAGATATCCCAAGGTCCGCGATGCCGATCAAATAGCTGTGTGGCTACTTGTTTGCCGATCCCCATTCTTCGGTACTTCAGCATAACAAAAAATTCACCAAAACACCGTGCGTCCACTTCCTTCCGGTAGTCACAATAGGGACAAATCAAGGCGAATCCCGCAATCTTTCCATCAACACGTATCAGATAAGGAAATCTTCCTTTTTCATTCCAATAGTCATCAATGTGATTATAGCCATAGTATTCGTATTCATTGATGTCGTCATTGCTGAATGCTGAAAACTCATAATTGTACAGCTCTATCAGCCGTATCAATAGCGCCTTTTCGTCAACAGACATGAGGTGTAGTGTAGTATTCATTTTCTTTGTTCTCCGTCAAACTGGAATTGAGAATTGCTGATTTTTAAGGGAATATTAGCTGTTATAATTCGTTATTAAAATACCCGCTTTCCCTTGAAAACACTAAGGTTCTCATAAGTGAACTTTCACTTATCGTTTCCTATTTATTACATCTTCTTATAGGGTATTACGAGCTCTGATAAGGGAAAATGAGGGAAACAAAATTATATAAGACATTATAACAGAAAACATATGGAATTGTAAACTGATTGAAATACTTTCAAAAAATATAAAGAAAGAGGACAGATAAAAGATGAATATTATTTGTACAGAGCACAAGCTGCTTGACAAATGCTTTCTATAGTGTTATACTTCCAACTAATTCAAAACAAAAAGGCTTTGACGAGGAATAGTAGGTATTAGGGATTTCACAGAGAGAAGATGGTTGGTGTGAATCTTCAATGAACTAATATTGAAGCAGCCTCTGAGCTGTGAACCGAACAGATATATCTTAGTAGGCTTCAACGGAGTTCCCCCGTTAACACAGGAAGCAATATCGGAGAAATCCCGTATTGACTGAGTGCAGAGAAATCTGAAATTAGGTGGTAACACGGACATGAAAGTTCGCCCTAAGTTGATATTATATCAGCTTAGGGCTTTTGTTTTGGAGAAATGTCAGAAAGGAGAATGAAACATGACAGCAAATGAATTAAGAACAATGTATGTAAACTTTTTTAAAGAAAGGGGGCATAAGGAAATCGCGTCTGCATCACTTCTCCCGGAGAATGACCCGACTGTATTGTTTACAACTGCAGGAATGCATCCATTGGCACCTTATTTGCTGGGTGAGAAACATCCCAGTGGAAAAAGGCTTACAGACGTTCAGAAGTGTGTAAGAACAGAAGATATAGATGAAGTAGGAGACGATACACATTGCACCTTTTTTGAAATGTTGGGAAATTGGTCGTTAGGAGACTATTTTAAGCAGGAATCCATTTCTATGAGTTTTGATTTCCTGACTAATTATCTTCATATTCCGTTGGAAAGACTGGCGGTGACGGTATTTGAAGGCGATGAATTGGTGCCGGCTGATGTGGAGGCAGAAGAAATTTGGAAGAGCTTTGGACTTAAAAGTGACCAGATTTTTCGATATGGAAGAGACAATAACTGGTGGGGACCAGCTGGACAGACAGGTCCTTGCGGACCGGACACTGAAATCTTCTATGATATGGACAAACCTAAATGTGGTCCGAATTGCGGACCGTCATGTAAATGCGGAAAATATGTTGAGATTTGGAATAATGTTTTCATGCAGTTCAATAAAGAGGCTGATGGTACTTTTACAGAATTGAAGCAGAGAAATGTGGATACGGGAATGGGCTTGGAGCGTGTTTTGACTATTTTTAATGGGAAAACGAATGTGTATGATACAGAGTTGTTTATCCCGATTATGCAAACGCTTGAAGAAATTCTTGAAAAGGAAGGAAAATCCATCCCTGATCGAGATAAAAGAATTATTTGTGAACATACCAGAGCAATTACTTTTATTCTTGGTGACCCGATGAAGATTAGCCCGTCCAATACAGAGCAGGGATATATTTTGAGAAGGTTGATTCGAAGAATTATCCGATTGTTCAAGAAAGCCGACATTAGTGCGAATTACTTGTGTGAACTATCCGAAGTGATTATTGAACAATACAGGCTGGTTTACCCGGAACTAGGAGAAAACAGGGAGTTTATTCTGGAGCAACTACAAAAGGAATATAATTTATTTTCCAAGACCTTGGACGAGGGGCTAAAGAAGGCAAACAGATACCTTGATAGTATAGAACAAGGCGGAATTCTGAGTGGTGAACTGGCATTCAAGTTGTATGATACTTTCGGTTTCCCCATTGAATTCACATCAGAATTGGCTTCGGAAAGAGGATATCAGGTGGATATGGATGGATTCCGGAAGAAATTTGAGGAGCACCAGAACAAATCCAGACAGGGGGCGGCAGGTAAGTTTGCAGGAGGTTTGGCAGACAATAATGAGCAGACAGCCAGACTTCACACGGCAACACATTTGTTGAACGGAGCATTAAGAAAGGTTCTTGGTGATGAAGTGTTCCAAAGAGGCAGTAATATTACTTCTGAACGCTTAAGATTTGATTTTTCTTTTGGGCGGAAAGTCACAAAGGAGGAATTGGGGAAAGTAGAATCTATCGTAAATGAAGCTATCCGGAAAAAGATTGATGTCATTCTGGAAGAGATGACTCCTGAGAAAGCTTATGAAGAAGGAGCTATCGGTGTTTTTTCAGGGAAGTATGGTGAGATAGTAAAAGTGTACACAATCCCCGGATACTCTAAAGAAATTTGTGGCGGTCCTCATGCTAAAAATACTGGAGAACTTGTTTCTTTTAAAATTAAAAAGGAAGAGGCATCTTCTGCCGGTGTCAGACGAATTAAGGCTGTTATTAATGAGAATTAGTTTTGCATTATCAGAGGCTGTGTCGGCATGGCAGGCTGTGAACATGAAGCATACGAATATATCCGCCTTATGGCTCTATTTTCCGCGCTGGTGGGTGCTTAACAGAGAAGTGTGTCACTTCCCAAATGATTGAATTGCGCCTGTAAAAATAATGTCACTAAGAAAGTAATGAAACAGCAGTTTAAATACTGTATGCAGTATGGCGAACTCTATCACAGAAACTTCTACAAAGAGGTTATGGAAAAGAACAGGGTACATTATGAGTATTACAACTTGGGAATGACAAAGGATGTGTCTAAGGATTATACGGAAATCTCTTTTGTATGTTTGAGGGAAGATGGCTGCTTAGAACTTCCTGCCATCGTAGAAACAGCCTGTCAGACAGCAGCAAGGAAAGTACCGGAATTAGAGAATTTCCACTTCCACACATTAAGGCACACCTACATAACGAACTTGTTATCAAACGAGGCACAGCCAACAGATGTGCAGGAACTACTCAGACATAAGCATGACCAATGTCTATGCACATGCTACAAGAGAGGCTAAACGGTATTCTGCAAAACTCTTGGATAAAGTTGTGGGAATGAATTAGGAACAAAAACTGAATAAGAAAAACTTTCCCTTGTAACTTGCCCATGAGGGCAAAAACAAGGGAAAATGACATATATTTTAAGGTTGACATTGTGCAAAGCCTTGAAAATAGGGGAAACTTATGGAAAAAGCCTACAAACTGGAATTCTTAATATATAGGTAGAGGCTTTTATAGTCTCTACTCTTCTTATATGATGAAGGTGATTGGCTGACGAAATCTGGAATTGGGACACCACGCCCGGAAGTAAATGTGTCAGCCAGCCTTCATCTTCTTCATTCGATTCAGCAAGTTGGGACGGTTATCCGCTCCCGTTTAACGAAAGAATATGAGTGGATTTTGAAGAGCTGGAACCAATCAATTCTATCATCTTACCAAGGAGGTACCCAATGATCGCTGTAGGAATCGACATTTCCAAATCCAAGAGTACAGTTGCCATCCTGAACTCCGATGGCACCATCCGTGCAAAACCCTTCGATATCCACCATACCAAACTTGATCTGGACTCCCTGATCAGTTACCTGAAGGATACCAAGGAAAAACCTACCATCCTCATGGAACCAACCAGCCACTATCACTATCCTGTACTGAAAGCCCTACAGGGAGCCGGCTTTCCTGTGTGCCTGATCAATCCATACCAGATGAAAAAATATGGTGATACGGAACTACGCAAAGCCAAAACGGATAAGAAGGATGCTCTCCGCATCGCCAAATATGCGCTTGAGAAATCCTATCTTCTGGTCCCTTGTACCAACACCGACCAAAAATACGAGGTTCTAAGGTTCCTTTCCAGACAGTATAGCCAAAGAATATCCTGTCTTACCACAAACAAAGTGCAGCTGCTAAATCTTCTGGACGAGACCATGCCGGGCATAACCGGTATTCTTCCACTGAAAAGCAGGGATCCTGATAACTGCGTCCTGCTTTTGTTTATCAAACGGTTTGAATCATTTGACAACATCAGGAAGATGGGAAAAACGCGTTTTCTAAAAAGCTATGAAACACTTGTCAAAAAGACTAAGGATCGCTTTTCCGGAAGTAAGGGGCTTGCCATCTATGAGCTTGCCATGAACAGCATTACCACACGTGGTGAAAACCCTCTGGCTGCCATGGTCCAAAACCAATGTGTCAATCTGGTTTCCGAAGCCCAAAAGTCAGCCGATTCGACCATTCTCCAAATGCAGAACATTGCTGAGACCATTCCGGAATACAAGATCCTTCGGGCAATGCATGGAGTCGGTGACAGGCTTGGTCCTGTTATTCTGGCCGAAATAGGAGATATCCGCCGGTTTCACAGCGGAAAGGCTTTAAACGCCTATGCCGGGAACGATGCCCCACCATACCAGTCTGGACAGTTTGAGAGCCGGAATCGGCACATATCCAAGCGTGGCAACCCGGCTCTCAGAAAAGCATGTTTCGAGGTCATGCAGGCTCTCAAACTGACACGACCCCAAGACGATCCCGTTTACCTTTTTCTGCTCAAAAAGGAACAGGAAGGAAAACCGTACAATGTAGCCAAGATGGCTGCAGTGAACAAGTTCCTGCGAATCTACTATGCCCGCGCAATGGAGCTGTATAAGTAATATCCGTATGCTTTTATTATACCGTATCTTTTTCCGCTTGCAATATGCAGGTTTATTAAAGTTACCCTTTTTTCAAAGTACCAAATCTTTTATTTTATTCAAAAAGAGCTTGACAAACATTAGCAAGATTTATATATGATTTATATATGAAAAGGGGGACGCTAAATGTCCCTAATGTCGGTCCAAATCCGCAAACCACTGTACCACAACGCATTTCATGAATTGCTCTTTGGAGATTTTTATGGCGTTTGTAATTGCTTCCTCCGCACTGTCAAACAGCTTCAGTTGCAATGCAGCGTTAAACTCGCCGCTGTCGTCCCGGATGGAGAAGGCTTCAATTTTTCTTGCTTTCCCCAGGAATCCACATAATATTCCTGTATCCGGTCCGTTAAAATCGCGAACCGAACATCTTTTAGGCGGCTTTGCCCAATCTTGTGTCCATCGTCAAATTGCGGGTTGGTAAAAAC
>CAMWWJ010000185.1 GCA_947177925.1 uncultured Lachnospiraceae bacterium | reverse complement strand
ATACTTTGGCAATGGTGCCGAGAATCGGAATATTTTCCGCACTTTTTGCAAATGCCTCACTGGTATTTAAACCAATGGTCACCCCAATTACGAAAATTGCTGCAGCAGCAGGTATCCATGCTTTTCTAAATTTGTTTTCTTTCATAATAACACTCCTTCCCGTTTCCTTTTTTTCCGTTTCAATTGCTTTTTCGATTACAGAAGAGAGCTCATCCGGAACTCTGATTGCATTATAAATCTCTCTTGAATCCTTGATTTCCTTCATGCTGTTTCCTCCTTTATCATTTCTTTTAATTTTTCCAGCGAAGCATATAAATGGTATTTTACTGTACTTAATTTCATTTTCTTGATCTGGCTGATCTCTTTTAGGGTAAAGCCCTCATAGTAATGCAAGAAAACAATGGTCCGCCCGGGTTCCGACAGATGGTTCACAAATTGGAATACCTCCAGTTTTTCTGCGCCGTCATTGCCCGAATAGGCAGTTTCCAAAATAGAAGATAAGTCCATGGGATATTCTCTTTGGTTTTTTCTTAAATAAGACAGACTTTCGTTTACCAGTATTCGGTAGAACCAGGTTCTTACATAAGATATGTTGCGGATGGTATCATAGCTCTGCAACGCTTTTACCACTGCGTTCTGCACAATATCCAATGCAGCTTCCTTTTGGTGCACATAGGTAAAGGCAAGACGATAGAAGTTATCCTGATGATCGGTAATGTAGTCTACCAGAGTATCGTAATGGTCTTTTTTCAAGGGTGTTTCGCTCCTTTCTGTTCTTTCTTTTATATTATAGATGTTTTGGGAGGATGAAAAGTCAGGATTTGAAAAAAAATTTTTAAATTGGCTTTATGGTGGAATGAATAGTTTGCATATATGAAGGACGATATGAATAATTATTTATTAAAATAATTACCTAATAACTATTGACAGTTTCCGTAGGTGAGTCTATAATCAAACTAATGGCGGAGTAAGTATAGGCATAAACAGCATCTAAAAACCCGGGTTATGGCTGTATGCACAAAAAAATAGAATAATAGAAAGGAAAAAAAGAAATGAAGAAAAACAAAAAAATGTTAGGAATTGCTTTGGCGGGAGCTATGGTTGTAATGTGTTCTGTGCCGGTAAAGGCGGCATCCACTTCTCTACCATTTGATAATTCTGCATATTCGTTTGGAGTAATCAATCGAACTGGTTCTGCTGGAGTTTATAGTGCATGGTTAGCTGGTTCAAATGCTGGTGCGGTTACAAAAGCTACATTTTCAGTGGGAAATGGAAACAGTTATACAGATGTTGTAAACCAGAGACCTTTAACTTATGGAGATGATTCAAATCGAGGAGTAAGCTTTAAGGCAAAAGAAAGCAAAAGCACAATTACTCTTCAAGGAAATGGAACTGTAAGGGCTACGGCATATTGACAAAAAATTAAATAAAGTGATGAACTAGAGACCGGCTCGTTATTTAATTGAGAGTCGGTCTTGAAAGGAAATCTTATGAAAAAAATAAAGCATACTCCAAAAGAACAATTCTATTTTGATTTCATGATTGGTATCTCCTTAATACTAACTCTGACATTTATCTGCTTTGTCTTTCAGGGAGCAGATAAAATATACCATATTCAGAAACTTAGGAAACAAAGTGTGTATACCATTCAGAAAAATATTTGGTTTAACAGGAACGAAGATCTTTCTGCTGAAACAGATGCTACTGTGGAATATGAAGAGCAACAAAGTATCATGCCCGATTCTTTCGGCCATCTGGAAGAACTGCGTGAAATAAAAACCGGTAATCTGTTTATGTACATAGAGGTACTTTTGGGAAAGGCTGGGTTGAGCGATTCTGTATCCATATTGTTAAGCCAGAATGAGCCTCTTAAATATCCTCTAAAAAGCGGAAGGTACTGGGAGAATGGCAACAATAATCAAAATACTGTGATAATCGGAACAGGGATATTAAAAAGCACTTATTTAGATGGGAAAAAGAGATACTTACTTATTGATAATGAGCCTTATGAGGTAATCGGCATATTGGAAGACACTACCGGAAATGAATCAGATTCCCGGATTTTTGCAAATTATCAATGGATTAGCGATGTCCTGAAGGATAAGTTGTCGTATCGAGGTCCTGATAATCCATATAATGTAACAGCCTGGCTTTTTATGTCTGATTATTCGGATGTAGATAAGGAACTTGCAACTATAACAGAATGGTGCAAACAATACTATCCGAATTTTGAAGTTGTGATAGTGGAGGCTTCAAATGAATGGGATTTCGGATTTTTCATGAAGCTATTGAAATACTTTTTACTGGGACTGATTATCTTTGCCCTTTACAATTCCTGCATCATTGCAAAACTGTTGTTTGAACGGTATAAAAGGGATTTGATTATTATGCGTGCCTTTGGATTAGGTGATGGGAAAATTATCTGGTATTTTTATCATAAAGTCTGGTTGTGCTATGGAATCGGAATCATGGGAGCCCTGCTGGTATTTCGGAAGTTGCCGCTTCTTTTGCTGGCAGCTGGCCTGTTTTTTCTGTTCATGCTGACTACCATAGTGCCAATCATCAATATATTACGAAACCGTTCTATAAGAAAAATCGGAACGAATCTGTTTGAGGTAATTTAAATGAAAGGGAAAAATCATATCTATTATGTATATTTAAACTGCAGGACCAACCTGTTAAAGCGCTTTATCAATTTTTTGCTTCTTTGCATATCCTTTCTGCTAATCATCATTACCGGCTTTGCCTACTTTATCGTAAATGAGAGGGAGTACGCAGCAGACCGGATTATAGTAGGTGGGAATAATAATTTGGGAACTGTTCGGATTCTTAATAATGATGACAAGGGAATAGAATTTATGGAAGAAATGAAAAAGAAAGGCCTTTCCAGTATTGGACAACGATATTTTAAAGAAGTGGGTATGGACAATTTTGCAGAGGAATTATCAGCACAACAAAGTGAATTTAATATCAAAAAGATATTAATAAATAACGGTCATATGACTGACAACACCTCTGTTATATGTGTCCCAATTTACGGAGAGTTCCTTCAGTTATGCGGTATAGAGCTAAGGGAGGGAGTTTTAGAAACGAATCCAAAGGGAAATGAAAGATACTTATACTTAGGCTCTGGCTTTCATGATATTCCTGTGGGAACAGTTTACTATAATAAGGATTATACTGGATTCAGCGATGAAAAAAATATTAAATACATTGTCAAGGGCTATTTGGCAGAGGGCAGCAAGATTTTAAGTGATAAAATATTAACAAGCAGAGACTTGTTCAATCTCTATTACGGTGAAGTATTGGACGATAAGATAGTCATGATTGATGTTGCCCCCATTGATTATAATACCTATTTTCTGACCAACGGAAAAACCAGCGATGAAGTCAATGCTATATTAGATGAAATCTCCCAAAAAACCGGAGTGGAAATAGAAAAATCCGATTGGTTGGGAGTATTGAAAGAGCAGAAAGAGGAGAATCGGATACTGATTAAAAATATAGGATATTTTCTGGTAATTACTATACTAATCTGCATCAGCGTACTTCTATGCAATACATTAGCGGAAAAAATGAACAACGGAAACGTTATCGGCATCTGGTATGCCAATGGCTTTTCGCAAAAGGATATTTTCGTAATTGAAGTTTTGGACAGTATCCTGCCAATTCTGTTTTCTGCCGGACTTACTATCTTTTTTAGTTATTTTGCATTACAGGCTCAATATAGTAAATGGGTGGAATACATAGGAAAACAGCGCACCAGCGACCTGATAGGCATATACAGCAAAAGCTACGGTCTTTTGGCAGTAGTCGTTCTCTTCCTCTGTCTTATGCTGACCTGGATAAAAGCAGTACAGGTAAGGAACCGGAAACCAATCGACTATATAAGAGGTGAAACATTATGATAGATTTAAAAGACATCTGCATGGATTACGGTATGGGAGAAGCCAAGACGAGAGTATTGGATCATATAAACTTACATATCGAACAGGGAGAAATCACTGCCATTATGGGGCCTTCCGGCTCAGGCAAAACCACACTGCTTAACATTTTAGGTGCAATGGACGTTCCTACGGAGGGGACTTATCAGTTTAAGGACTGTGAGGTTTCCAAATACGGCAGCAAACAGTTAAATGAATTCCGCAAAAACAATATCGCTTTCGTCTTTCAAAAGTTTGAGCTGATTCAGGGCTATACCGTCAGGGAAAATGTGGAACTGCCCATGCGTGCCAAAAACATAAAAAAGAAGGAGCGGAAGGAAACGGCAGAAGCGCTTTTAGGCCAGCTTGGAATCGGACATTTAAAGAAAAAATTTCCCGGACATATTTCCGGTGGGGAACAGCAAAGATGTGCCATAGCCCGCGCCATGGCATCCGGCAACGACCTGATTTTGGCAGATGAGCCCACCGGCTCCTTAGACCAGACCACAGGACAGGATATCATGAAGCTATTAAAAGAGATGAATCAAAAGGGCAAGACCATTTTAGTAGTTACCCATGATGAACATATCGCAAATATGACAGACCGGATTATTCGTCTGGAAGATGGAAGGATTGTTTCGGATGACAGGTTATAGAAAAAAAAGAAAATCTATTTTTATGCTGTTGTTTTTTCTTACAGTATTTATCTCCATGTCCGGCTGCAACAGTGTGATTGACCATACCGGGAATTCTTCCTACGAAATCACGAAACTGAAAAACGGATATTTGTTAAAGGGCTGCAGTAAGGTAATCGTAAAAAACGGGATTATATATGCAGCAGATAATTATTTGGAAGATAGCAGAAGCAAAGGAAGACTGATATCCTATCAATTAGATGGATATGAAATCAAAAAGGAATCTTTAAAGGTTTTACTGGAAGATTCGGTCATTGATTTTGTGGTGTCGGAAAACAATGATATCTATGCATTGGCACTTCGTGGACAAAAATATATTTTTTATACCAATTTGGATGCCGTCGAAAAGCTATACGAAGATTTTCCCATAGAATATCGAAGCGACATTCGGGCAATTTTCTATATACAGGTAGATAAAAACGGCAACTATTATTTTGGAGCAGGCAACAAGCTGTATGTAATGGATCAGGATTTAAATGAAATTTCAAATTTGGATGGATCTACAGAAGGGCTTGTAGCATTGAAAAATGGAAGGGTTGCATGCATAACCCGTTCCGGCGCCAATTATCTTGTAAAAGAAATTGATGAAGAAACCTTTCAGCCTTTAAAAGAAAATAAAATAAAGCTGACCGGAACCTATACCGGAAACTTTAAATCCGGCATGGACTATGATTTTAACTATGAAAGCGACAATTGTCTATATGGATATGATTTTGAAAATGGAAAAGCCCACCTTTTATTCCGGTTAAAAAAAGAAGCGAAAGCTGCCGCTTCACAAATATATCCTTTTGGGGAACAGCAATATATTATGGACACTTATTCGGATAATGGAGATAAGGTAACCGTTGTTATAACCATAAAAGACAAAGGTGAGTAGAATGTGGAAAATCTCTTGACATCCAGCTATTTCCATGCTATCATACAACGGTATGCCGCATGAGCAGGTAAAAGTGCGTCTGTTTTACAGCCGCCACCAATCTCAGCGAGTAAAGAAACAGGAGGTGCCTTATGTACGCAATTATTGCAACAGGTGGAAAACAATACAAGGTTTCTGAAGGCGATGTAGTACGCGTTGAAAAATTAGACGTAGAAGCCGGAAACACTGTAACATTTGACCAGGTTCTTGCAGTAAGCGATAACAGCTTAAAGGTTGGTTCTGACGTAGCAAATGCAACTGTAACCGGAACGGTTACCAATCAGGGAAAAGCCAAAAAGGTTATCGTTTATAAGTATAAGAGAAAATCCGGATACCACAAGAAAAATGGTCATAGACAAGCATACACTGAAGTTAAGATTGACAAGATTAACGCATAAGTATGACTAAGATAACCATTTATCAGGATAAGCAGAAAGATGCGGTTGGATTTGAAATGAAAGGACATGCCGGCTATGGAGAAAGTGGCAGCGACATCGTCTGTGCAGCTATTTCCATTTTAGCATGTACTGCCTATAATTCCATTGAGACATATACGGACGATACGTTTGGATATGAGGAAAGGGAAGAGGCAGCATATATGAAATTCATTTTAAATGAACATGCAGGCAAAGAAGCCAAGTTGATTTTAAATTCCATGACCCTTGGCTTATCCCAGTTAGCTAAGCAGTACCAAAAGTATTTGAAATTAACATTCAAGGAGGTGTAATACCATGATGCAATTAAACCTTCAATTTTTCGCTCATAAAAAAGGTGTAGGTTCTACAAAGAACGGCAGAGACTCCGAATCTAAGAGATTAGGTGCAAAGAGAGCTGACGGACAATTTGTAAAGGCTGGAAATATCTTATACAGACAACGTGGAACAAAGATTCATCCGGGCGTTAATGTAGGTCGTGGCGGCGATGATACATTATTTGCTTTAGTTGACGGTGTATTAAGATTCGAAAGAAAAGGAAGAGACAAAAAGCAGGCTTCCGTTTATCCAGTAGAAGAGCAATAATACGTTGTAAGTCCCGTTTGACGGGCAACATGACGAAATACATTGTGGGGCTTCAAACAACAACTGTTTGAAGCTCCTTTTTTAAAAACAGGAGGCAGATTATGTTTGCAGACAGAGCAAAAATCTATGTAAGAAGCGGAAAAGGCGGAGATGGACATGTTTCGTTTCGGCGTGAAAAATATGTGCCAAACGGCGTGC
>CAMWWJ010000184.1 GCA_947177925.1 uncultured Lachnospiraceae bacterium | reverse complement strand
CAGGGCAGGATGCCGGATAACGTCCGGTGGAGGCGACTCCAAGGATAGTGCAACAGAAATATACCGCCTGCGGGCCATGCCTGTGGGTAAGGTTGGAAGGGCAGTGTAAGAGACTACCGCCTTCCTGGTAACAGGAAGGGCATATGTAAACCCCATCCGAAGCAAGACCAAACAGAAAACGATCTGGCGGCCCGTCAGGTTTTCAGGTAGGTTGCTTGAGGCATCTGGCAACAGATGCCCTAGATAGATGACCATTCACGACAGAACCCGGCTTACCGTCCTGCTTACTTTTTTTATAAACGTTTGTATTGAGCAGAGTGCTTTTTTATAAATCATATTCTGCAGAAAGAAACAGGGGGAACTATGCTGTTTAATTCCTTGGCATTTGCCGTTTTTTTACCAACCGTATTTTTATTATACTGGGCATTGCCCCATAAATACCGCTACATGCTTTTATTTCTGGCCAGCTATTATTTTTATATGAGCTGGAATGCAAAGTATGTAGTCTTAATTTTGTTTACCACCTTTGTTTCTTATACAAGCGGCTTGCTTCTAAAAGAAAAACAGTTCTGGCAGAAAAGAAAAATTCTCTTGAGTCTTACCTTGGTGGCAAGCTTAGGGGTATTGTTTTTCTTTAAATATTCCAATCTTTTTTTAAGCTCCCTGAATACTCTCTGTGAGAGATTTGCAATTCCACTGCATCCTGTGGCATTGCAGTTTATGCTTCCGGTAGGAATTTCTTTCTACACCTTTCAGACATTAAGCTATGTGATTGATGTGTACAGAGGAAAAGTGGAACCGGAGAGAAACTTTGTAAGATATGCGGCTTTTATTGCATTTTTTCCCCAGTTAGTGGCAGGTCCCATTGAAAGGACGGAAAATCTGCTTCCCCAAATCGGGAAAGAGCAGTTTTTTTCCTATGAAAAAGCTTCCTATGGGCTGAAGCTGATGGCATGGGGATTTTTTAAAAAGCTGGTCATTGCTGATACAGTAGGAATCTATGTGGATCAGATTTATTCTGAAAGCCATTACTATAAGGGATTTTCCCTGTTTTTGGCCACTTTGTTTTTTGCCATACAGATTTACTGCGATTTTTCCGGTTATTCTGATATTGCCATTGGCTGTGGAAAGTTCTTTGGAATTGATTTGATGACTAACTTTAAAAGTCCTTATTTTGCCCGCTCCTTAAAGGAATTCTGGAGCAGATGGCATATTTCCTTATCCACCTGGTTTCGGGATTATGTATACATTCCCCTTGGAGGGAACAGGGTGTCGCCTGTGAGAAAGCATTGGAACCTGATTGTTACATTTTTAGCCAGCGGTCTTTGGCATGGAGCCAATTATACATTCTTGCTGTGGGGGTTTTTCCACGGAGTGGGACAAGTACTGGAAAAGGCTGTTGGAAAATGGTTTGGAAAATTTCAAAACCGGGTTGTTACCTTTTTCATTGTAGTGATTGGGTGGATTTTTTTTCGGGCGGATACTATATCGGAAGCTTTTTATGTGTTAAGCCATATGTGGATTGGAATTTCCTCGCCGGTAAGTTATGTTTTGAATGGGATAAGGGATTTCCATATGACGCCTTTGGATGGATTCAGTGTCATGGTGCCTGTGCTTGTGCTTGCGGTTTATGATTATGCTGCTTTGAAAACAGACCCGCTTGAGAGGATTTCCGCATTGCCTGTAAGGGCAAGGTGGGCGCTGTATTATGGGTTTATGTTGTTCTTTTTGCTGTTTGCTTCCTTTAATGCGAGGGAGTTTGTGTATTTTCAGTTTTAGGGTGTAATTTATTCAACCTTTGGGGAGAGTGGATTGGCGGACGTGGGAGCTTTCATAGCATATGGTAGTCTTCCGGGCACGCTTTCGCTCTGCAAAGACGCAGCGGTACTAATGCCCCAAAGTACGGGGCATAAGTGCCGGCGACTTTGCCAAGGCCCGGAAGACTACCATATGCTATGAAAGCTCCCACTGTGTATCGGAAAAGTCATCATTTTGAAATGCTATAAACTGAATAGTTGTTTTGGGGCTGTGGTATAAAGGGGATTGAGAGTGGGGAAAGATTTGGGGAAGTGACAGGAAGTGGGAATCAATGTTAACAGTAGATTAAAGATGGAAATGAAATGGATAGAAAAGTAATGTGGAAGGAAATTGGAAAAACAGCAGGTAAGCTGCTCATATTGTTGGTGCCGTTTTTTGTGTTGCTGCCTCTGTACTGCCGTTTTTTTCCGGAGTATTACATGGATGATGAGTATGCTATGTATAGGCAGCAGAAGGATTATGTGAAGGACAGCGCCGAAGACAACTCTATCATAATCTTAGGGGATTCCCGGGCAAAGGCAGGCTTTGTTCCTGATTTGCTTTCAGGGGACTGCTATAATCTGTCATTAGGAGGGGCAACTCCCATTGAAGGCTATTATACACTGAAGGAATATCTGGAACACCACCCGGTGCCGGAAACAGTGATTTTGTCCTATGCGCCAATGCATTATAGTGATGTAGACACTCTTTGGACAAGAAGCGTCTATTTCCACACAATGGACACGGAAGATTTTATGGAAATCATAAATATTGCAAAAGAATATGAAGAGAATCAGAGTATTCTCATAGACAATTATCCGGTGGAATATATGATGTACAAAGCATATATGCCCAATAAATATGCCACTGCCTTAAAAAAAGCCGGCTTTGTATTCCGTTATCAAAAAACAAAAGAGAAATATGCACAGATGGAAGCAGGAAGAGGACAAAGCTATTACGGCACAGCAGCGTACAGCGACAGTTTTAACGGTGAGGCAAAAGAAACCGACTTTTCAGCAAATCGCATAATAACTCATTATATGTGGCAGATATTATCCTTATGCAGTGAAAATAATATCCATGTAATTGTAAAAAATATGCCTATGAATGAAGCCTCCTATGCCATTCTGACAGAAGACTTTAAAGCCCACTATGCCCAATACATGGAAGCGTTGCAGTCATGGCATGAAACCGTTATTTTTGATACTGACCTGACTGCCTATCCAAATGACTGTTTCGGGGATGCCGACCACCTAAATCCAAAAGGTACTCAAAGATTTTGCAGGGAGCTAACCGAACAATACCAGGATTTATTCAAAGGAAAGTAGTTTCCAAGAGCCCCCATCCCCATCTCTGCCCTTTGGAAACTTTCTGTAACGTAGAGCCGGATACTGGGATGTGTCTTGGGTTCGGGGACCTTTGCGTGCACGTCGGTCCTTGGCTTGCGTCCTTTGCAAGCCTAGTACCGCTACGTGCAAAGCAGAGCGAAAGCGTGTCCCAGAACTCAAGACACATCCCAGTATCCCCACAACCTAAAAAAACAAAAAAGGACAACAACATGGAAAAAGCACTTTTAGTAGGCCTGAATTTAAACAACACCCCCCTCTTCACCCAGTCCATGGAAGAACTGGCAGCCCTGGCAGAAGCCTGTAACATGGAAGTGGTCTCTGCGGTGGAGCAGACTCTCCCGGCAGCCAATAAAGCTTTTTATATCGGAACGGGAAAAGTGGAGGAAGTGCGGGAAAAAGCGGAAGAGACAGGGGCAGAAGTCATTGTATTTGACAATGCTTTAAGCCCTTCCCAGCTTCGTAACCTGCAAAAAGAACTGAAGCTTCCTATTTTGGATAGAACGACTCTGATTCTGGAGATTTTCGCTACAAGAGCAAAAACAAGGGAAGCCAAGCTGCAGGTGGAGACTGCAAAGCTCCAATATATGTTGCCAAGGCTGGTGGGCCTTCATGAAGCGCTGAGCAGACAGGGCGGCGGCAGTGGTCTTAGCAATAAAGGAGCCGGAGAAAAGAAGCTGGAGCTGGACAGAAGAAAAATTGAACACAGGCTCAGTGAGCTTAGAAAAGAGTTAGAGGAGGTTTCCAGAGAAAGGGATACCCAGAGGAAAAGGCGGCTTCGAACCGGAGAATTCCAAGTGGCGCTTGTAGGCTATACCAATGCGGGAAAGTCTACGATTATGAACCAGATGGTGGATTTATATGTGCAGGATGAGGAAAAGAAGGTGCTGGAAAAGGATATGCTCTTTGCCACCTTGGAAACCACTGTGCGCAAAATCGTGGGGCAGGATAAAAGAAGCTTTCTCTTGTCCGATACAGTTGGATTTATCAGCAATCTTCCCCACAACCTGATTAAAGCATTTCGTTCCACTCTGGAAGAGGTAAAAAATGCGGACCTGCTTTTGCAGGTAGTGGATTTTTCGGACTCACATTATAAGGAACATATGGCGGTTACGGAGGAAACCTTAAAGGAGCTGGAGGCTGCCCACATTCCTATGATGATTGTGTATAATAAGGCGGATTTAAAGGAGGATTTGGAATTTTCCCTTCCAAAAGTAAAAGAGGATTCCATTTATATGAGTGCCAAAAACAAAAAGCATATAGAAGCTTTAGTAAAGAATATTTTTCATATGTCCAAAGCGGGCTACGTGGATTGTGAAATGCTCATTCCCTTTTCAGAAGGGCAGATTGTGTCCTATCTGCAAAAACAGGCAGTCATTAAGGAAACTGTCTATGAAAGCCAGGGAACCAGACTTTTTCTTTCCTTAAGTCAGGCTGATTTTGGAAGATATAGAAAATTTTGCGTAAATGAAAAAATGTGATATACTAAAGGTTGAATAGAAAGAAGAAAGGTGATTGAAATGAGTAAAATTGATGTTATATCAGGATTTTTAGGAGCGGGGAAGACAACTCTTATCAAAAAGCTGTTAAAGGAGTCCTTTCAGGATGAACAAGTAGTACTCATTGAAAACGAATTTGGAGAAATCGGAATTGACGGCGGATTTTTAAAGGATGCCGGAATTGAAATTAAAGAAATGAATTCAGGATGTATTTGTTGTTCTTTAGTAGGGGATTTTGGAACATCCTTAAAGGAAGTAATTGATACTTATAAGCCGGACAGGGTGCTGATCGAGCCGTCCGGAGTAGGGAAGCTTTCCGATGTATTAAAGGCAGTGGAAGGAGTCATGGAGGAAACAGGAGTTGTGCTGAATTCCGCTGTAGCTGTTGTGGATGCTACAAAGTGTAAGACATATCTGAAAAACTTTGGTGAATTTTTTGCCAATCAGATTGAATATGCCGGAACTATTATATTAAGCCGTACAGACAAAATGACAGAGGAAAAGCTGGAAGCCTGTGTGGCAATGATCAGGGAGCACAATGAAAAGGCGGCAATCATTACTACCCCATGGGACAGCTTAAAGGGCGAGCAGATTTTAGAGGCAATGGAACATAGAAGTGATTTTCAGGCGGAGCTGCTGAAAGAAGTGCTGGAAGAGCATGAGCATGAACATCACCATGAACACGGGGAGGATTGTACTTGTGGCTGTCACGACCACGACCATCATCACCATCATGAGCATGGAGAGTGTGGCCATGACCATGAAGAGCACGAGCATCATCATGAGCATGGAGAGTGCGGTCACGGACATGAAGAGCACGAGCACCATCATCATGAGCATGGAGAATGCAATCATGACCATGAAGGACATGTTCACCATCATGACCACGGCGAAAGCGGCTCCTGTGGCCACGACCACAGCCATGGACATCATCATGCGGACGAAGTGTTTACAAGCTGGGGCATGGAAACTCCAAAGCAGTTTACCAAGGAGCAGATTTCGGACATACTGGAGGCATTGGAGGACAAGGATACCTATGGCTTCGTGCTCCGGGCAAAAGGAATGGTGGCTGCAAAAGACAGCCAGACCTTTATATATTTTGATTATGTGCCTGCAGAAAGTGAAGTAAGGGACGGCAATCCGGAATATACCGGGAAAATCTGTGTAATCGGTTCCGAACTTCAGGAAGAAAACTTAAAGAAATTATTTGCTTAAAAGCCAGAAAGAAGGATAGATATGATTCCTGTTTATGTGATTAACGGATTTTTAGACAGCGGAAAAAGCGAGTTCATCACTTATACGTTAGCACAGCCTTACTTTCAGACAAGGGGAAAGACACTGTTGCTCCTCTGCGAAGAAGGAGAGGTTACTTATACGGAGGAAGTGTTGAAAAAAAGCCGTACCGTAGTGGAGTTGATAGAAGAAGAGGAAGATTTCCAGTCCACGAAGCTGATCGAGCTGGAAAAGAAGCATAAGCCTTCCAGAATCATCATTGAATATAACGGCATGTGGAATGCAAAAAATATGAAGCTTCCATGGCACTGGAAGGTGGAACAGCAGGTTACCTGTATTGACGGATCTACCTTTTCCATGTATTTTACAAATATGAAGTCTTTGCTGGCAGAGATGCTTAGAAAATCGGAAATGATTATCATGAATCGCTGTGACGGACTGGAAAACCAGTTGGCAAACTACAAACGCAATATCAAGGCGATTAATCAGCAGGCGGAGATTATTTTTGAAGATTCCAAAGGAGAGATTAATGCCACTTTGGAGGAGGACCTTCCCTACGATGTGAATGGGGACGTTATTTCCCTGGATGATACAGGCTATGGGGTCTGGTATATTGATATGCTGGATAACATGGAGCGTTATGTAGGAAAAACAGTGGAATTTCTTGCCATGGTATTAAAGCCCGAACAGTTTCCGGACGGCTATTTTGTGCCGGGAAGGATGGCAATGACCTGTTGTGCGGATGATATGGCATTTCTAGGCTATGCCTGCAAATATGACAAGGCAGAAGCATTGGAACAGAAGGAATGGGTGCAGGTAACCGCCAAGGTCTGCTGGGAATATTTTGAGGATTATAAAAGCGAAGGGCCGGTTCTTCATGCAGTGAAGGTGGCAAAAGCAAAGGCGCCAAAGGAAGCGGTCATAAGC
>CAMWWJ010000183.1 GCA_947177925.1 uncultured Lachnospiraceae bacterium | reverse complement strand
GTTTAATATTTAACGTTTATTGTCTTAATTTAGCACAACTGTTTTGGCAAGTCAATATGAAATTTTGAAAATTATACTCAAAGGAATTTCTGAAAACAGTTCTTGAAATCCCTTACCCCTTATGTTATATTGAATGTAGGAAAAGTACCCACTCCAAAGTGGATGCTCCCAAGTAGGTTAATTTGTCCTAATGGACACCGCCTCTCTGTGGGTCAGACAGAGAGGCATTTTTATTTCTTCCTATTCCTCTTATCGAGAAAGGCAAGAAACGCAACAATCAAGCTGCCAAAGGTCGCTAACAATGTTAGGATTCCAATGAAAATTGAGATAATCTCAAATGCTGTCATATCACGCACCTCCTCCCTATGTACTCCTAGCAAGCTAGGGCATCGGCTCGGGAGGCTGCCACCCTGTCATGGGTACTCTCCTAATGGCTTTCGCCATTCTTATAATCATATCATCAATATTGTAAAATTTCAATTAGATTGTATCGTTTTTTTGTGGTTTATTGAACCAAAATTGTTCATACAAAATATTATTTTAGATATTTTTTGTTTTCTTACTTTATAACATCTTTTTCCCTTCGCTTCTTTACCAACTCAATAAAAGCATCTGTCCGCTCTTTCATAAGCTGCACATTCCCAAGTACTTTCTCACGAAAATTAACTACTATCTCCTCTTCTGTAATGTAATAGGCTCTGCTGTCTCCATCTATACCAGTTTATTTCCTCCCCCTACAGCCTTTCCATAAATCCTCCGATAGCATTCACACAAAATAAGCATATAAAGGGGCCCTAAAAACACCCCTAACAATCCAAATACCTTTACTCCCGCATAAACCGCAATTAAAATCCCGATAGGGAGCACTCCCATTTTTTGCCCGATTAGCTTTGGCTCCAACAATTCTCTGGCCAGTGCGCTGACCATAAATGTGATAGACAGGAGGATACCTGACATCATTTTGCCGTTTAACAATTGCCAGACCGCCAAAGGCAGCAGGACAATCCCCGTTCCCACAAAAGGAAGTACATCCAGAATACCTGTTATTACTCCAATAAGTATATAATGCTTAATATTTCCAAGAAATAACCCTCCGGTGCAAATAAGTGCAATAATGATAAGAATAATAAATTGCGCCTTAAAAAAGCTGCTGATAAGCTTTCCAATTTTTACTACAATCTGCCTTACATCTTCATAATATCTGACCTTGGATATGCATTCATTCATTGTTTTAAAATCCTTTGCTAACAGGATTGCCGCTATAATCGTAACTACCAGAAATGTAACTGCCCCTATTCCTATTTTTAAGTATAAAAAAGACTGATTCATAAAATTTGGAAGTATCTGTACCTGCATGTCTTCGATAAAGATATCCACCCTTTCCAGAATCAAAGTTTCTATCTGGCCTGCATTCATGCCAAGCCTTTCCTCTACCATTTGGCTGCAATCCCTGACAAAGCACGTAAACTGCTCTTCATAAAGATTGATATTTTTTATAAAGTATTCGATCTGCTGCAATGCAAAACACACAAGAAGCCATCCCAGAATTCCTACTACTGTACAGATTATCAGCAAAATGATTCCCGCCAGGAACCCTTTTCCCATATGGGTTTTTTCATAAACTTTTTCCAGAAAGGGATTCAGAGGAGCAATGATCATAAATGCTAACACCAGCGGAAGGAACAACGGGACCAGATATTGAATTGCCAGATATGCGCCTATTAAAATCAGCACAAAAAAAATGTGTCTTTTGTTCTTCTCAAAAAAATCACTCATACTATCACCTGAAAATAGTATGAGTTTTTCCAATAATTCTATGTTTTTATCAAATGAATTTTCTGTTGTTAATTTTTTCTAATTGCAGTATTTCTAAATGGCTTTTATAAGTGTTTTGTTATAAGCAAGTTTAAATTGTGATTTTACATTTCGTATGATATATTAAAAATGTATATATGTTTATTAAAATTTAAAGGAGAACATGATGAATCTTAGTCTTGAAAAGCGTCAACTTTGTGATATACAGGGCCGTCTATTCCAGTTAGCTTTAAAAAACGGATATGACTGCCCAAAGTTCATAGAATCTTTTATGAACAGCAAAGCTGCATTGGCTCTTGATGATACCTATGACCGGTTACAGTGGGCGGGCGAAGAATATATTCTTGAAGAACTCAATGAGGAAGTAGGAGGACTCAAAAAAGCCGGAGAGATCTATTCTGCCGAAGTGATGTATTGGGCAGGTTATACCTACCGTTATTGGCATTACTATACTGGTGAGGGCAGCAAAGAAATTTATAAGATGGCAGAAGCCCAGACTATGAATGAATGCTGGCTCGGCTTCCACACCCTTGATGTCGAAATGGCAATTGATGATTTAAAGGAAATCCATAGACTCAAGGCTCTAGTTGAATAAATGCGCTCTCCTTCTCTGGCTCAACCTGAAACAATAGGGGCTTTCCGGTTTTCGGGTGAAAAAATTCTAACTGATAGGCACAAAGCGCTACCTGCTTTACCTGAAGCCTTTTGGATTTCTCTAAAGAAGCTTCATCCCCATACTTTAAATCCCCAAGCAATGGCATACCGGCATGTGCCATCTGTACCCTGATTTGATGGTGCCGGCCTGTTATCAGCTCGATTTCTGCTACAGCAATCCCATCCTGCTCCCTGACTGCTGCCAGCTTATAGAAAAGGGCTGCTTTTTTTGCTCCCTTTGTTTCTTTTGCTACCACCTTTGATGTGTTTGTCTTTCCATCCTTTAACAGATAATCCTCCAGTAACTGTCTGGTAACTTCATTGGAAATTGGTTTCCCATTTACTTTCCTGTCAATACTGACTGCCGCAAGATATCGTTTTTTCATCCGGTTATCCTGTACCTGCCTGCTTAACTCTTTTGCTGCAAAGGGAGTCTTTGCAAACACCAAAAGCCCTTCCACGGGCTGATCCAGCCGGTGCACCATAGCAAGATAAGGTAATTTCCCAGCCTGTCCCTTTTTTTCGGATGACTCCGAAATTTGCTTTTCATAAAGATACTTTTTTAAATATGATAGCAAATCCATTTCCATTACTTTTGCGGTTTCTACCGCCATTCCTGAAGGCTTGTATACTACCAATATATGATGATCCTCAAAAATAATCTTTGGTGTCATTTTATTCTCCTTTTACCGGCATTTCTTCATTATAAAACCTATGACTTAAAATAATACTGCTATGAACAGAAATGAGACTTAATATATCCATTAAGCCCTTCCACAGAATCTATTCCATACCTTCCGGATATCTCTTTAAAATATGACTTCATATCTTCTTCCTCTATCAGAACTCTGGAAGGCTCTGTACAATCGTATCCTTTTCTGGCGTCCCGCCAGGGTCTTTCATTATGGGTTATGGATTCAAGTACTTTTCCACTATATCTTCCAAATGTTTTTATTACCAGATCAATTACCATTTTTTCATTTTCCGCCAGTTTTTCCGACTTTCCGTTAAACAGGGCAAATCGGTTGTCGTCAATGGGATTATACTTAAAATCCTTAAATAGAAAATATACCTTTTCATATACAGGACCATGCTGCCATGCATAACATTTTTCCGAAAATAACGGCATATCAAACAGAACCATATAGATCCCCTGAACGTAATAAAGCATTTTTTGCAAAACAAGAGGGGTTACTTCCTGCATCTGTTCAAATATATATGCTATACTGACCAGCATCTTATCGGATATTTCAAAAAGCTCCTTTAATTCTCCAACTGCTTTCATTGCCTTTTTGTATGCTGTTTTTCCTACCCTCTCCCGGTTTTGCTTTAAGAGCTTTTCCATATATTCCGGAGAAGCTAAAGCATTTTTCATAATATCGGAGTAATTTTTGGAGGGCATTTGTCCGTCTAAATACCGGGATATGGTCACCTCACCGAAGCCTAATGCCAGCGACAAGGGAGCCTTGCCCATATGATAAATATCCATGAGCTTTTCTATATCTTCTATGGAAATAATCTGCTCTGCCTCACGGTATTGTCTGTCCATTTCCGCAATATTAAGGTCTGTCAATCCGGATATGTCCATTTCCTCTCCGCATTCCTTACATATGGCTGTAGTAAATATAAATTCATATTTTCGATCCCGGATGATTTCCTGTTTTACCTGCTTAATAATTTCGTATTCCGTATTCTTTCTGCATTCCGTACAAAAATCCTGTCTGGCTTTTTTTGACATTGTAATTCCTCCCATTTTTTGCTGTTTTCTAAATTACTTGAAAGCATATGTCAGCGGATATGCCTGCTTGTGAAATGAAATTACTATCACCAGTTGATTTTCCAGTTTGTTGAACTTAATATACAATGATACGATTTCTTCTTCCGTTCCAAATCTCTGAAGCAGCTTCACATCTTTTCCAAATACATATAGCCATTCATGGCGAAAGCCTTCGTGTTCATTTTGTAAGACCTGAGAAAAATCATATGCTGTCAGTTGTAACAAAATTTCTTTGCTTTTCCTTTCATCAATCACATAGTCTCTATATAAAGCCAGGTTTGCCCGGCGCTTTTGATTTCTTTCTATCTTAAAGTTGCCGGCTCTTATGGCTGCTTTCACTTCTGTAAGGTACGTTTCTATTTCTTCAAAGCTTTTATCCACTTCATTCCTCCCATGCGTATGGAATGATGGGATTTTTACTTTTTCCTATCATTATTATATGCTGAGCGATAGGATTTCGTCAATATATAATCATTCCATATACTGATTTTCATATGTTCTGTAAAAAGGATAAAAAAAGACAGAGGTAAGTTTTCCTATCTCTGTCTAAAAACAAGGCAACTTTCTTAAACCTTAAACCGATATCCTACACCCCAGATCGTCTCGATATACTGAGGCTTTGCCGTATCAAATTCAATTTTTTCCCGAATCTTTTTAATGTGTACTGTAACGGTAGCAATATCGCCAATGGAATCCATATCCCATATTTCCCGAAACAGCTCCTCTTTTGTAAAAACATGGTTTGGATTTTCTGCAAGGAAGGTGAGCAGATCAAATTCTTTGGTTGTGAATGTTTTTTCTTCGCCGTCTATATATACCCTGCGGGCAGTTTTATCAATCCGGATTCCTCTGATCTCCACCAAATCATTTGACTTCTGATTGGAGCCGATAAGTCTTTCATAACGGGAAAGATGGGCTTTTACCCTTGCCACCAGCTCGCTTGGGCTAAAGGGCTTTGTCATATAATCATCTGCTCCAAGTCCCAGCCCCCTTACCTTATCAATATCATCCTTTTTGGCGGATACCATGAGAATTGGAATGTTTTTTTCCTCCCGGATGCGTTTACAGATTTCATAACCATCCACGCCCGGAAGCATCAAATCCAAAATAATCAGGTCATAGTCATCTCCCAAAGCCGCTTCCAGACCTTTTGTTCCGTCGTTTTCAATGAAAACCTCATAATCGTTGATTTCCAGATAATCTCTTTCCAAATCTGCAATAGCCGTTTCATCTTCAATAATTAATATCTTACTCATCTTTTTCTACCTCTTCATATTTTCTTATTACAAAATGAATACAGGTTCCTTCATTTTCCTTGCTTGTAGCCCAGATATAGCCGCCATGGTCCTCTACGATTTTCTTTACGATGGACAGGCCAATGCCGCTGCCGCCCTTTGTGGAGTTTCTGGATGCATCCGTCCGGTAAAATCTTTCAAATATCCGGGGCAGGTCTTTTTGGCTGATGCCTCTTCCGTTATCCTCGATTTCTATTCTTACGGAATCAATCTGATCCAGAATACGGATTTCTAAAATACCCTTTTCCTTATCCATATATTTCATGCTGTTGCCGATAATGTTATTGATTACCCGTCTAAGCTGCTCCGGATCCGCTATGATCTTTGTCTCTTCATCCACCAGATTGTCATAATTCAGCTCAATATTCTGGGATTCCAATTCCAGCCCTACCTCTTCAATGCAGTCATTAAAGTACTCTCTTACATTAATGCGGTGAAAATTATAAGGAATCCGATTGGAAGAAATACCGGAATAGATCGTCAGCTCGTTAATGAGCCTGTCCATATCATTTGCTTTATTGTAGATGGTCTGGATGTATTTATCCATCTTTTCCGGCGTATCCGCCACACCGTCCATAATTCCTTCTACATAGCCTTTGATTGCTGTAATGGGAGTCTTTAAATCATGTGAGATATTGCTGACCAGCTCTTTATTTTTCTTTTCATTATCAATGGTAATCTGGGTAGACTCCTTAAGCTTTAAACGCATATCCTCATAATTGTCGTACAGGGTTCCGATTTCGCCTTCATATTTGCTGGAAAGCTGATAGTCAAAGTTGCCTTCTGCAATGCATTCCATGCCCCGTTCCAATTCCTGAATCGGATTTATCATTCCTCTTAACACCCATCGGACAAGCATCATTGCGGTTAACAGCAGAATTAAAATGATGGCTATGAACATATCGATCATAAATGCCCTGGTTACAACAGGGTCCACACCCATAGGCACATCTCCCAATCCGGGAGCCTTTAGCAAATATACCCGCAGAGACAGGAATGTAATACTTGTAAGCAACAGGGGAAGTATCACCATGATGACTCCTACCACCATAAGTTTTCCATAGAGGGAGAGTCTTTTTCTTTGCTTTTTCATATCAATTACCTCTTTATGTGAGATTATAGCATATTTTATACAGAACAATTCTAAAAATGGGCGCAATTATTCTAAAAATTTTATGAATTTGAATCTATTGAATCAAATAAAAGAGGGAATGCGTGAATATGAGTGTGAGAATTTTACAATATTCCTTATTGACAAAAAATTATTA
>CAMWWJ010000182.1 GCA_947177925.1 uncultured Lachnospiraceae bacterium | reverse complement strand
AAAAGCATTGAGAAATCCAGTGTTTTCAATGCTTTCCAACGTCCCCGAGACGACTTGAACGTCCGACCTATCGCTTAGGAGGCGATCGCTCTATCCAACTGAGCTACGAGGACTTGTATGAAAAACTTGCTAATAGGCAAGTTATTCAGCTATGAAATTGTTGATTTTACGTTGCTCTGGTAAACGAACACCTACCGCTTAGGAGGCGGCTGCACTATCCACTGTGCTACACCAACTTATATGACGATATTCCTTCGACAGTTACTAATTATAGCACATGGAAAGGGAATACGTCAAATTTTTATTCGGGAAAATTGATAAAGCCCTGCAGCCATATAATACCCTTAAATCTTCTGCCAACCTGAGGCTCGCCATAGATATCTTCTACATTGATACAAAGGTCAAATGTCAGTTCGTTGCAGTAAACAGACATTTGATACACTTCCTCTCCGGTCATGCTGTTTTTTACAGTACGGCACTCTACAATTTCACCAAGTATGGAATACTGGTCACATTCTACGCCATACGGCATACAATAGGTGTCTACCAGACTGAAAACATCTTCTTTTTGTATTTTTCGGGATATGGTGGTATACATATCCATATCTTCCAGGGTAAGGGTTTCTATAGCTTCCTCGTCGCCACGCCTTGCCGCAGCTATCAGATTGTTGCGGTTTTTTGATTCTTTCTGAATCCTTTTCTTTTGATGTTCATCTTTTTGAATCGGCATCATAATTGTGCCCTTGATGGACAGAGCTGAGAGCGTCAGCGTTGTTCCTCTTATGGGAAGCTGTCCCAATGCCTGTGCTTTTACATAAGGAATCATATTCTGCAGATAAAAAATCAGTGACACACCGACCTTAACATCATCACACACGCCTGCATAAGAATCCTTTGCCGCATGTCTCTCTATAGAAACATCTTCTGTTGTAGTGATTCCGCTTCCGCGCAAGTAGGGATAATAATAATCATAAACAAATTTATCATCATTTTCCTCATCAAATTCACCACAAACCGCAATTCCCATGTTTTCGGCAAAATCCTTGCAGAATTCTCCCAGCATAATTTCGTCCTGATTGATGGTATACGCCCTTGATGTAGAATTTACAATAACATTTGTCAACAGCTCTTTTAGTTCTTTTCTGCTGCCGAATTTACTAAAGCCGATTGCCCGCAAATACTTATGCAAGAATCTCACCTTCTTTCCCTTTTCATTGATAAACAAAACAGAAAACCCAATACACCTACTTACTTTCTATTTTTGCTATGCCGCCCATGTAAGGACGGAGCGCTTCAGGAATATTGATGCTGCCATCTTCATTTACATTATTCTCCAAGAAAGCAATCAGTCCTCTCGGTGTAGCCAGTACGGTATTATTTAATGTATGCAGATAGTAAGTACCATTTTCACCTTTGGAACGGATGCCGAGGCGCCTTGCCTGTGCATCACCCAAAGTTGAGCAGGAACCTACCTCAAAATATTTTTTCTGTCTAGGGCTCCACGCTTCCACATCACAGGATTTTACCTTGAGGTCAGCCAAGTCGCCGCTACAGCACTCCAATGTACGAACCGGAATATCGAGGCTTCTGAAAAATTCCACGGTATAGGACCACATTTTATTGTACCAGTCCATGGATTCTTCCGGTTTACAGAGTACCACCATCTCCTGTTTTTCAAACTGATGCACACGGTATACGCCTCTTTCTTCTATTCCATGGGAGCCTACTTCCTTTCTAAAGCAAGGGGAATAGGAAGTCAGAGTAACAGGAAGTGCCGCTTCGTTTATTATCTGTCCTTTGAACTTGCCAATCATGGAATGTTCAGAAGTACCAATCAGATAAAGGTCTTCCCCTTCAATCTTATACATCATGGCTTCCATTTCTGCAAAACTCATAACACCGTTTACCACACTGCTCCGAATCATAAAAGGCGGTATACAATAGGTAAAGCCTTTGTTAATCATAAAATCTCTTGCATAGCTTATCATGGCAGAGTGAATTCTCGCCGCATCGCCCATCAGATAGTAAAATCCGTTACCGCTGGTTCTTCCGGCACTGTCCTTGTCAAGACCGCTTATTTTTTCCAAAATATCTGCATGATAAGGTACTTCAAAATCAGGAACTACTGGTTCACCGTATTTTTTGATTTCTACATTTTCACTGTCATCTTTTCCAATAGGAACAGAAGCATCAATTATCTGAGGAATTTTCATCATAATGCTTGTAATTTTTTCTTGATATTCCGGTTCCTTTGCCTCTAGTTCAGCCAGACGCTTTGCCTGCGCTGCAACCTCTGCTTTTTTTGCTTCTGCTTCTTCTTTCTTTCCCTGTGCCATCAATGCGCCGATTTCTTTTGAAATTTTATTTTTGTTGGCGCGAAGCTCGTCCGCTTCCTGTTTTGTTTTTCTGCTTTCTACATCCAGTGCAATCACTTCGTCCACTAATGGAAGCTTATCGTCCTGAAATTTCTTTTTTATATTTTCCTTTACAATGTCAGGATTCTCCCTTAAAAATTTAATGTCTATCATGTATAGGCTCCTCCTTCTTTAATCCAGTACTTTTTCTATAAATACATGTTGTACTTCTATCAAATCTTTTGTAATGTCCGTCTGCATTTTACTTCCATACCTGTCTGTCAGAATACGTATAACCGGTCTGTCGGGAAATTCTTTATTCTGGCGGATTACCAATCCTGTTTCACCCTCGTTTGTCAAAACAATTGTGCCGACCGGATACACTGCGGTAAATTCCAAAAACATATCTACCACTGTGTCGCTAAACTTTATATTTTTATAATTTCTCAGATATTCTACCGCTTCATATACTTTTACCTTATCACACCCGATTCCGCAAATCATTTCATCAAAAGTATCACAGACTGTTACAATTTGTACCGGCAGGGACAAGGATGTAGCATGCAGGGGATATCCTGAACCATCCATTCTCTCATGATGATACAATATGATATTTTTACTGGTTTCTGATATCCAGCCTTCTTCCTTCAATGCAGAATAGCCATAAACAGAATGTTTTTTAAATTCTGCCATATCCGCTTCTGAAAGGTTAGAAAGATTTTGATTTTCATAATCTATCGTTAAATACCTGAGCCCAATATCATGCAAAAGGCATCCCACACCAATATCATGAATCACATCCTGCGGAAGCTTTAACTTTAAGGCAGTTAAAACAGAAAGTATGCAGATATTCAGGGAATGTTCATAAATGTTTGCACTTCTTTCTTTTATATCAAACACTTGTTCTGCTACTTCACTTTCTTCTGCAATACTGACAATAATATTATCCGCCGTTTCACACAATTCCATTAATTCTTCATTGTGATGATAGGTATGCCTTTCCAGAATATCCTTTACTTTTTCTTTTACAAGATTCTCTATTTCTTTTTTTAAAATAGCTGCATCTTCCGCAGGAAAATCCTCCTTGACAGATACTTTCGCAATATTTAATTCCCTCAGCTTTTCAATATATCCCCGCTTCAATATAGCGCCTTCCGGCAGTATAACCTGAAAGTCTTCTGTCAATATAGGTCTCGCAAGAATTTCATTTTCCTTAAGTTCATCCAGTGTTTTCCATCGCATAACATCATCCCTATAAGTTAGTCTTACTCTTTACCTATTGCCATAGAAAGTGCTTTCTTTTCTTCGTCTCCCAACGATATTGCACATTCTCCATTTTTAATTTCCTTGGTATAGGTATAACAACCTTCTGTACTATGAACTGAATTTAATACAAATCCATTATTATTTTCATCTAAAAGGGCAAGTGAAAAACTGAGCTGGCCGCCCATTTGCTGAAACGCATCGTATTTCACAATACCTACTTTTTGGAAAGCTGATTCCATATTTTTGTACAGCGTATTAATATCTTTTTTATTTTTATCCATATTTATTTTAATAAATTTATTGTCTTCATACAGGGCAATAATATCTTTTTCAAGACTTTTTGCATCCTTTCCCAACATAAATTTATCCAGCCTTTTTTCTAACCGGGAAGTTTTACGGAAACTGATAATAAGCAGAGTCAAAAGCAGTAAAATACACGCTGTCATTCCTATAAAAAGATAACCTATATCCATTCCGTCTAAACCCATACTATGAAAAATCTCGCTGATTATCATTGTAAGCATAGTGTCTCCTTTTGCACCAGTTTTACTTTGTTATAATATCCATAAGCCTTTCCAAATCTTCATGGTTATAAAATTCAACTTCAATTTTACCGGCTCCCTCTTCTTTTGCAACTACCGATACCTTTGTGCTCAAAGCCTGCTTCAGTTTTTCTTCGATATCCTGATAGATAAGGGATAAGGCTTTATTATCCGGTTTTTTTGTCTTTGCTGGCTTATGTATATTTTTTACCAGCTTCTCTACATCACGTACACTAAGTTTTTCATCAAATACTTTTTGTGCCAGCGTATACTGCTCTTCCGGATTTTCAACTGCAAGCAAAGCTCTGGCATGTCCTGTACTCAGCATATCGTTAATTACCATCTGCTGCACTTCTTCACTTAACTTTAACAGACGCATGGAATTGGTGACAGCAGTCCTGCTCTTGGAAACTCTTTCTGCAACCTCATCCTGCTTTAAATTGAATTCTGTCAGTAAACGTTTATAAGCCTGTGCTTCTTCTATAGGATTTAAATCTTCTCTCTGAATATTTTCAATCAGGGAAATCTCTACAATTTCCTGTTCTGTATAATTTTTGATAATAACAGGTACCTCTTTAATCCCTGCCATTTTTGCAGCACGCCAACGGCGTTCCCCTGCAATAATTTCATAATGATCCTTTCTATCCTGTACCACGATAGGCTGAATCACGCCGAACTGTTTGATGGAATCTGATAATTCCAGTAATGCATCCTCATCAAAATTTTTGCGGGGCTGCTTTCTATTCGGTTCTACCATAGTAATTTTAACCATGGTATCCGGAGTTGTTCTTTCTTCTACTTTTTCTTTCGATACTTCCTTCTTTGCTTTTGCTTCTCCAACCGCATTAGGAATCAAAGAATCAAGTCCCTTTCCCAAACCTCTTGCTGCCATAAGTTTTACCTATCTGTGCGCTGCGACACACTTTTATCAATAGTTGAATACGCATTTTTTATTCAACGTTCTAATTATGATTGATTACCTCATCCGCCAGATTCATATATGCTTCTGCTCCTGCTGATTTTGGATCATACATATGTATCGGCATACCATAACTTGGCGCTTCCGCAAGCCTGATATTTCTTGGTATCATTGTTTTATAGATATTTTGATTTAAGTGGCTTTTTACATTTTCCACTACCTGCATGGAAAGATTGGTTCTGGAATCATACATTGTAAAGACAACTCCTTCCATCTCCAAATCAGGATTGAGGCGTTCTTTTACTAAATTGACAGTGTGTATTAACTGACTTAAACCTTCCAAAGCATAATACTCACATTGGATGGGAACCAATACACTATCCGCTGTTGTCAATGCGTTAATTGTCAATGCATTTAGGGAAGGAGGACAATCTATAATAATGAAATCAAACTGATCTTTTACATAGTCAACTTCATTTTTTAAAATATATTCTTTCCTTTCTATTCCGATTAATTCTATCTCTGCCGCAGCAAGATTTACATTGGAAGGCAACAAGGACACATTTTTTATTACATCTTTTAAAATGCATTCATGAATCGAACATTCACCTAGTATCAGCTCATATATAGTATCTTCCAAATCATTCTTATCAACACCAAATCCACTTGTTGTATTTCCCTGGGGGTCCGTATCAATAACTAAAACTTTTTTTCCCTTATCTGCAAGAGAAGCTGATAAATTGATAGAGGTTGTGGTTTTTCCCACTCCTCCCTTTTGGTTTGCAACTGCAATTACTTTACCCATTTTACAATTTTCCTTTCGTCCATAGAAGCACCGGACAACTTTCTTTTTTCCTCATGTCTGTTTGTTATTATAACATTAATGCTGTGTAGAATCCATAAGAATTTTTTTAATTTGCTGGAATGTTTTTGATAAGGATGCTAGAGACGCGGGAAGAAGAGAAGGTATGTCCGTTCAGACGCGCTTTCGCTCTATAAAAACGTAACAGTACTAGGCTCGAAAATACCTCGCCAAGTGCTGACGCTTTAAAAAGATCTGAACAGACATATCTTCTCCTCTTCCCGCTGAATCTTGCTATAAACACAAAATATTTATTGGGCTTACTTGCTTTAGGTAAATCAGTATGCTATCTTTATAAAGAAATAAATAACGGAGGTATTGAATGAATAGCCTGGTTGAAAATATTGATAAACTGCACACGACGGAAATGGGTGTGGAACGTATAAAAAAGAATCTGCAAATTGAAGTAGATGACGTTGTTCAATGGTGTAAAACACAAATTTTAGATAAAGACACAGTCATTGAAAAGATAGGCAAAAACTGGTACTCAACCATAGACAACTGCAAAATAACAGTAAATGCAAATAGCTATACAATCATTACAGCTCACAAATTATAAAACATTTTGAAACAAATCATTGGATAGATATGCGTTGATTGTTCAAGTTAAAACTATAATTGTCGTAACTCTTTTGTTCAGCCGATATCGAAACACTTTCCTATTCAGACCTTTTAAAAACGTCAGCACTTGGCGAGGTTTTTTCGAGCCTAGTACTGTTACGTTTTTATAGAGCAAAAGCGCGCCTAAATAGAAAAGTGTTCCGATATTGGCGTGACTTGCTTATATATGTTTCACGCCCAAAACAAACCTTTTAAAAATGTTTCACGATTTCCATTACAATATTTAGCGCAAAAATGTTTCACGTGAAACATTATCTTGTGGTTTATCTATCAGTAAACCTAAAATGTTTCACGTGAAACATCTAAAATAGCTTTATAATATCATTTTTAATAGCAAACACTGCCGCCTGTGTTCTATCAGACACATCTATTT
>CAMWWJ010000181.1 GCA_947177925.1 uncultured Lachnospiraceae bacterium | reverse complement strand
TATAAAATATGATTTAACAATTTTTCATGCTTATTTTACCATATACTTTTATAATTCTCAACCCGCAATCATACATGCCGACTACCTTCCACATAATAATTCTGCATATACTTTTTAATAAGATATCGGCCATCTCAAAATACTTATAAATCATTCCTGCAAAATCAATTTTCCAAATAACAGCTAGTCTTTCAATGCCATGGATAGCAAAAAGCCCAGCCCTGTAATTTACAAGGGCTGAGCTTCCTGTAAGCAGTGCCGGCGACCGGAATCGAACCGGTACGATGTTGCCACCACAGGATTTTAAGTCCTGCGCGTCTGCCAGTTCCGCCACGCCGGCATTTCATATTGTATCCTTATCCATGCCTGCACTCTGCCGGCTTTCTGAATAATTGATACTGTCATATGAAATGGATGGAGAAGGATTCGAACCTTCGAAGGCGTTGCCAACAGATTTACAGTCTGCCCCCTTTGGCCACTCGGGAATCCATCCATATGGACTGATTGAAAGCGAATGCTATATCAGCCCTAACAATACTTTTCCCCGATCTTGCATCGGGGACTTTGCTTATAAAAATATATCATAACTTTAGACAAAATGCAAGAAGTTTTTGTTCTTTTCAGGTTACGAATCCGTACTTTTCTTTTTATGCTTTAATATAATGGCAGAAGTTCTGGAAAGTGTAATGATGACCTTCCCGGAAACAACCGGATATTCCACTTTAGCCGTTTCAAATCCTTCTGCTGTAGTAATCAGCAGACGTTCCATAACACATTCCCTTGGAACACCCATATCCCAGACTGTTACTTCCTTAGTAATCTCATAATCATTATTATTTACAAGCACCAGTGTCTGTTCTTCACGATTAAAACGCCCAAAACCAATCACATTATAATCTGCCAGCACATATTTCAGGGAACCTGTCAAAAGCTCCTTATTTTCCTTATGAATCCGGATAATCTTCTTATGAAAATCAATCAGCTCCTTATCCTCATGTCCCCAGGGATAAGTCCTTCTGTTATCCGGGTCTGTAAAACCGCATACACCAGCTTCATCGCCGTAATAAATAGTAGGTGCACCGGGCCAGGTCATCTGCACTACTACGGCTTCTCTTAAGACCGCTTTGTTTACATTCCAGTTAGCTGCTTCTGGCCCCATTGTGTTTACACGCCCTACCATACGGTTGGTTCTCGTTAAAAATCTGGAGTGGTCATGATTGGAAAGCTCGTTCATGGCTATCTGCAGGGATGAGGTGGTAAATGCTGCCCCATGATGGTGCATGGCTCCCCAAAAGCTGTCTGCATTGCCAAGCATATCTTCCCTGTAATCATCGCTATGCTTCTGCATACCCGTTAAAAACCAGGTAAGAGGCTCCATAAAAGCATCATAGTTCATAACCGTATCCCACTCGCCGTTTTGAATCCATTCTTTCGGGTTCCCGTAATGCTCTGCAAGCACAATGGCATTGGGATTGGCTTCCCGTACTGCTTCTCTGAAATCCTTCCAGAACTTATGGTTCATCTCAGAGCTGTGTCCTAAATCGGCGGCTACATCCAGACGCCATCCGTCTACATTATATGGCGGGGATACCCATTTCCTTGCAATCTTTAAGATATACTGATATAAATCCTCCGAGCCTTCATAATTTAATTTAGGCAGCGTATCATGTCCCCACCAGCCATCATAAGCATTGTTATAAGGCCACCTGTCTTCACGGAAATCAAAATAATTGCGATAAGGACTGTCTCCGCTTACATAAGCTCCCTTTTCATAGCCTTCAAAATTTTCGTAGATCCGTTCCTTATCCATCCATTTGTTAAAGGAACCGCAGTGATTGAAAACACCGTCCAATATAACCTTCATGCCACGTCTATGGGCTTCCTCTACTACCTGTCTGAAAAGCTCATTGCTGGCATCTAAGTTCTTTTTATTTGCCACACGGTTGATATATCTGGTTGCAAACCGGTTTTCGTGCTGTCCGGGCTCTAACAAATCTCCCTGATCATCCACGATTTTGCCGATATGAGGGTCGATATTATCATAATCCTGAATATCATATTTATGATTGGAGGGAGAGACAAAAAGCGGATTGAAATAAATCACATCGATGCCAAGATCCTGCAGATAATCCATTTTATCCAAAACACCCTGAAGGTCTCCTCCGTAAAACTCCCTGACTCCCATGGTTGCCGGGTATTTATCCCAGTCCTCTACCCGGTTCACATGTTCTCCTATATAGTTGTATTCATCAGTAAGCACATCATTGGACTTATCTCCATTATAAAAACGGTCTACATATATTTGATACATAACCGCGCCTTTTGCCCATTCCGGCACCTTTAAGCCAGGTGTGAGCATAAAGTGATAATAATCCAGAACCTCCCTCACCACGCCTCTTAAATCATAAAAACAGGCAACCTTTCCGGTACGAATCTCAAAATAATAGGTTATCCTCTTATCCTCCATCTGATATACGTATTCATAGTAATCAAATTGCTGATCCGTCTCGCATTTCGTCATCACGTACTTTTCATTATTCAATACGAGAAATACCCAGTCCACATTATTCTTGGCGGAACGAAAACGGATTTTTACTGTTCCGTGGGCATTAGGTTCCGGAGGGCTTACATATTCTTCCGTCATATCCGAAAAGAGTGCTTTTTTATTTAGCACAGGTCTCATGTTCGTAATATACTTCTGATTCTGTTCTGCTTTTAAGAAACGACCAAAGTCCATTTGTATACCTCCTGATGATAATACACTCTAATAATATAATATATGCAGGTCATATTCAATAGTTTTTTATCAGTAAAACACAGTAAAACAGACAGCTTTCGTCGGCTGTCTGTTTTGAGAAGGTATTTCTTTCTTATGGGGTATAGCAAAAAACTATATAATAATGTATTGGGGGGTTACAAGTGTATTATAGCAAACCCCTATATAGCCGTCTAGTCTTACAGTGCACAAATATAACAAAAACTTCTATTCTTTTTTGGTAAATATGCACAAAATCAATCTAATTCCAATACATTCTCCTCAAAAAGCCCTTCAAACTCATCTCTGGTGATTCTTTCTTTTTTCAGCAATAAATCCGCACAGGAATGAAGAATTGCTTCATGTTCCATAATAATGCCCTTTGCCTTTTGATAGCAGTCATCTATGATATTCTTTACTTCCTTATCAATCTCTCCTGCAACCGCTTCGCTGTGATTTCTTGCATGGGCAAGGTCCCTGCCGATAAATACCTCATCTCCTTCTTCATCATAATTGATGACGCCGATATTTTCCGACATACCAAATCTGGTTACCATTTTCCTTGCCACGCCGGTAGCTTTCTTAATATCGCTGGATGCACCTGTAGTAATATCATCAAAAATAATCTCTTCTGCAATCCTGCCTCCTAAGGAAACCATAATATCCTGAAGCATCTGTCCCTTCGTCATAAACATCTCATCCTTTTCCGGAAGAGGCATGGTATATCCTGCCGCTCCCACTCCGGTAGGTATGATAGACACCGTATAGACAGGACCTACATCTGGAAGCACATGGAATAGGATTGCATGGCCGGCCTCATGATAAGCGGTAATTCTCTTTTCTTTATCGGAAATGACCCTGCTCTTTTTCTCTGTACCGATACCCATCTTAATAAATGCCTGCTTGATATCCTCCTGCTGCAAAAATCCTTTGTTTTCTTTAGCCGCAAGAATTGCCGCTTCGTTTAACAGATTTTCTAAATCAGCGCCGGTAAAGCCTGCCGTTGTCTGGGCAATCTGTTTTAAATCCACATCCTCGGAAAGAGGCTTGTTCCTTGCGTGTACCTTCAGAATATCCTCTCTGCCTCCAACATCCGGAGGGCTTACAGTAATCTTTCTGTCAAAACGGCCGGGACGTAAAATAGCCGGATCCAGAATATCCACACGGTTGGTAGCGGCTAACACGATAATGCCCTCGTTTACGGCGAAACCGTCCATTTCTACCAACAACTGGTTCAATGTCTGTTCCCTTTCATCATGGCCGCCGCCCATGCCGGTTCCCCTGCGCCTTGCAACCGCATCGATTTCATCAATAAAGATGATACATGGATGGTTTCGTTTTGCTTCTTCAAATAAATCCCGGACTCTGGAAGCGCCTACACCTACGAACATTTCCACAAAATCAGAACCAGAAATAGAGAAAAACGGTACACTGGCCTCACCTGCAATGGCCTTTGCAAGAAGAGTCTTTCCGGTACCGGGTGCACCCTCCAATAAGACACCTTTTGGAATTCTTGCTCCCAGCTTTGCAAATTTCCCGGGATTTTTCAAAAATTCCACGATTTCCTCCAGATCTTCTTTTTCTTCCTTCAGACCTGCCACGTCCTTTAGCTTCACATGGCTGTCACCCATGGACATCTTTGCCCGGCTTCTTCCAAAATTCATCATTTTAGAGGATGAGCCGCCGCTGCCCTGCTGATTGTTCAGCAGAACAAAGAAAAAGACAAAGACGATTAAAATAATCAGCGCCGGAAGCACATAAGTAAGGAACCAGCTTTCCTTTGGTATGTCCTGCATGGTCGTAGGAATATTTTTTTCCCTTGTCATGGCTTCAATTTCCGTTACATCAGATACATAAATGGTATGGGTGCTGTTATCCGTCAACGCATACTTTACCACTCCAGTAGGGGTTTCCTTATTGGGCTGAATCAACACCTCAACAATATTCCCCTTGTTATACTCTGTTAAGAATTCATCCCATCTGCTGCTCTGCTGGCCATTGTTCAGGCTGGCGATCCATATGGTCACTAAAAGCAGCAGGGCGATAATAATGAGTGTGGAGCCCACACCTTTTCCTGTTTTCTTCAAAATCCTGTTCCTCCGTTTTATTATTCCGTCAATATTATAATTCTACTTCTCCAATGTATGGAAGATTTCTGTATTTCTGGGCATAATCAAGACCGCAGCCCACCACGAATTTATCCGGAATCTGAAATCCCACATAATCCACAAATACTTCTACCTCACGTCTGTCCGGTTTATCCAGCAGGGTGCATAATTTTAATGTCTTTGCGCCTCTCTTTCTTAACAGAGTTCCTAAGCAGCTTAGGGTATTTCCGGAATCAATGATATCTTCGATTACGATTACGTGCTTTCCTTCTATGGAATCATCCAGATCCTTCTTTATTTTAATATTCCCATCAGACACTGTTCCCAAACCATAGCTGGATACTGACATAAAATCCAGAGTAACCGGCACCGTGATTCTCTTTGCCAGCTCGCAAAGGAAAAAACATGCGCCCCTAAGCACTCCGATCAAATGCACTTCCTCTCCCTGATAATCCTTATTGATCTGATCTGCCATTTCCTGAATCCGCTTATTCAGCTCTTCCTCCGGAATCAGCACTTTGACCTTCTCTGCCATTGGTAAATCCTCCTCTTATTGTAATTTCCAAAATGCGTTTTGTGCCTTCTTCTACTTTATAATAATGACTGATACGGTAACCCGTAATCCAGAGAACATGCTTCTCTTCACCAATTAAGTAAATAGAATCCCTTTTTTCCCTGGGCACCTTTTCATGGATAAAAAAAGATTTGAGCTTCTTTTTATCCGTTTGATTGAAATAAAAGTAATCTCCCGTTTCCCGGAAACGGACTGTTAAACATCCCTTTATTTTATCACAATCAAACCATTTCGTATATGGTTTTATGGGAACTTCTCCCTTTTTTCCTCCACAATAAGCCGGAACAAACTCTTCGCAGGACATGACCCTTGCTGTAAGAACTGCCCCATCCCTTAAAGGAATTTCCAGCTCTTCACCTTCCTTCGGGGGAAGGAAGGGAATCGGAATCGTTTCTGTTACATCTTCTTTTTCATTCCCCTTTTCCAAAAACAATTCTTCATAGCCCTTCACGGCTGTTATCCCGTAGGGAAGGGAAATTCTTTTCCCAACAGACATCCCGCACAGCTCCAAAAGCTTCTCTACATGGATTTTTTCCAAGTCCTTATTAGCACCCGCTAACCGTTCCAGTGCTTCCTTCAATATGGCTCCCTTTAGATAAGGATGCTCTTTTTGAAATTCTTTCAGGGAAATCATGAACCGATCCTTTTCAATATCACGCACTGCCACCCGGTCAAATGCCTGTCCGGTCATCTCTAAAAGAAAATCCTCTGCTTCCCCCAAAAGCTCCGCTGTATGAGCCATATGCTCTACTGTCCGCTCACAAAGTTCCTGTTCCATAAAAGGAATCAATTTGTTTCTGATTTTATTTCTGGAAAACAGATTCTCCTGATTGGTTTCATCATTTACATAGGAAATGTGATTTTCCTTTAAATAGGCTTCGATTTCCTTTCGTTCCACACATAAAAGAGGGCGGATAATTTCAATGTCACCTTTTCTTACCGGACGGATTCCTCTTAACCCGCCGATTCCACAGCCCCTTGCCAGATGAAACAGCATCGTTTCGCTTTGATCGTTTTTATGGTGCGCCAGGGCAATCATATCCGCTCCTGTCTCCTTTGCAGTTTGATAAAAAACCTCATAACGAGCCTTCCGCCCAGCTTCCTCCAAAGACAGCTTATCCCTTTTTGCCATTTCCCCCACCGGCACCCGAACACAATAACAGGGTATATCCATTCCTTTTGAAAGCTCTTTCACAAACCGGCTGTCCGAATCCGCGCTTTCCCCACGCAGCATATGATTCACATGGACTGCTGAAACCTGAAAGTCCATTTCTTTTGAAAGCTCATGCAACAAAAAGAAAAGACAAACCGAGTCTGCCCCTCCGGATAAACCAACCAGTATATGGGAACCTAGCCTGACCATATGATATTTTTCCATAAATGCCTTAACTTTTGTAATCATGATATGAATATAGACTGTTTTGGATAAAATTGCAAGTGGGAGATGGGGTTTTGGAGGGGGGACGTAGGAGGCGGCAGGGCATATGGTAGTCTTCCGGGCACGCTCTCGCTCTGCAAAGACGCAGCGGTACTAACGCACCA
>CAMWWJ010000180.1 GCA_947177925.1 uncultured Lachnospiraceae bacterium | reverse complement strand
ATGCAATTACAGTAGAGGATTTATATATTCGGTATAAAAGCTTAAAGGCTTACTCGATCAAGAAAAATCTTCTTAGATTAAAGAAGGCTGAGGCAGATGAGTTTGAGGCGGTAAGAGGTGTATCTTTTCAGGTTCCAAAGGGAGAGATCATGGGAATCATTGGAAAGAACGGAAGCGGAAAGTCCACCATGCTCCGTGCCATTGCCGGAATTTTCAGTGCGGATGAGGGGAAGATTGACCTTCACGGAAACAAGGTATCCCTGCTGTCCATTGGCGTAGGCTTTAATAAACAGCTTACCGGAAGGGAAAATATTATGCTTTCCGGCATGCTTTTAGGCTATACGGAGCAGGAAGTAAAAGACCAGATGCAGACGATCATCGACTTTGCGGAAATCGGAAAGTTCATCGATATGCCTGTGCGTACCTATTCCAGTGGTATGTACTCTAAGCTTGCCTTTTCCATAACGGCAGTGCTTGAAACGGATATAATGCTCATTGACGAGGTTTTGAGCGTAGGCGATGAGAAGTTTAAAAAGAAAAGCTTTAATAAAATGAAAGAGCTGATTTCCAACAGTGACAGGACGGTTATGATTGTTTCCCACAGCATTCCGACCCTGAAGGAACTGTGCAGCACAGTTATATGGATGCACGAAGGAAAGATAAAGAAAATCGGTCCTTCCGAGGAGGTATTGGCAGAATATAAGGAATTTATGAAGTAGGAGGGAAGGCTATGGTTTCGGTTGTTATTTTTGCCGGAGGTGTAGGCAGCAGATTCCAATCTGCCGATATACCAAAGCAATTTGTGGAAGTGGAAGGAAAGCCCATTATTATCCATACGCTGGAAAAATTCTGCAGACACCCTATGGTGGACAGGATTTCCATAGCATGTCTGGAAAGCTGGATAGATGTGTTAAAGGAGCAGCTTGAGAAATATGGCATTACGAAGGTTTCAGCAATCGTGCCGGGAGGCGCAAACGGCCATGAATCCATTCATAACGGGCTGATGGCGCTGGCAGCGGATTATGAAAAAGAGGATATCGTCCTTATATGCGACGGAGTGCGCCCTATGATTTCGGAACAGTTGATTACCGACTGTATTGTAGAAACAAGGCAAAACGGAACAGCCGTACCGGTTACCCAAAGTATAGATTCGGTTTTGGAAAGCTTTGATGGTAGCAACTGCCGTCAAAATTATCTGCGTAAAAACATGTTCATTACCCAGGCTCCTCAGGGATATTATATGGACAAGATATTAAAAGCACATGAGGAGGCGGAAAAAAGAGGAATTACCAATCCGATTTCTTCTGCTGAGCTTTTGATTGAGTTAGGAGAGACCATTCACATATTCATTGGCGAGAGACAGAACATCAAGGTAACCACCCCTGAGGATTTATATACGCTGCGGGCAGGCTACTATTATGAGCATTATCGGAAGTTTGCCAAAGAAGAATTAAAGTACGGGCTTGAAAAATAGGAAAAGGAGAAGTGGTAGAATGGCGGCAGTAAAAGAAGCAGTAAGCGGGTTGGTGTATGATGATATTCTTCCTGTGGCAAAGGCGGAGCTTCCATGGGAACAGCTAAAAGGAAAAACGCTGCTGATTACCGGAGCGGGAGGCTTTATCAGCTATTATGTGATTTTGGGAATATTGGCGAAAAACGATATGGATGCCACTGATATTACGGTAATCGGTCTGGTAAGGAACCGGGAGCGTGCCGAAAAAAAATATGGAACGCTTTTGGAGCGAAAGGATTTTAAGCTTTATGAGCAGGACGTATGTGAGGACTTTCAGATAAAGGAAAAAGCCGATTATGTCATCCATGCGGCAAGTCAGGCAAGTGCATGGCATTTTGAAAATGATCCGGTAGGAACCTTGAATGCCAATCTGACAGGAACGGCAAAAGCATTGGAATATGCCAAAAGCAGTAAAAGCCGGAGCGTCTTATTTGTTTCAAGCCTGAAGGTATACGGTGCCGTCCATGATGGCAGCAAGGTGCTGAAGGAAGATACCACAGGCTATATAGACCATACTCTGTACAAAAATTGTTATGCTCAGGGAAAGAGGGCGGCGGAAACGCTGTGTGCCGCTTATCATAAGAGCTATGGCATGTCCGTTAAGATAGCAAGGCCCAGCTATATTTATGGCCCGGCTTCCATGGAAGATGACCGGGTGTGGGCACAGTTCCTTGCAAATGTAGTAAAAAAGGAAAATATTCTTTTAAAGAGCAGTGGAAGCGCTTATAGGAGCTTCTGTTATGTGGCGGATGCGGCAGCCGCTCTTTTGACCATATTGCTAAAGGGAGAGGATATGGTGCCTTACAATATTGCTGCCAGTCACTCTGATATTACCATCAGGGGCTTTGCCCAAACTGCAGTGGAAGCCTTTCCGGAAAGGAATCTTACATTGTCCTTTGCTAAAAAGGAAGATGAGCAGGAAACGGATTCCTCTCTTTTTGATGCAGCGCCGGAGATTCTTGATCATGAAAGGCTGGATGGATTGGGATTTCATGCGGGAATTGACTTAAAGGATGGAATACGCCGTGCTGTCATGATTTTAGAAGAACGGAACCAATCTTGCTAAGTGTATATATTTGTGCTATAAATAGAACAGAAACGGGCAGAGGAAAGGACAGGGAGAAGCATGAAACTGATTATTCAGATGCCGTGTCTAAATGAGGCGGAAACGTTGGAAATTGCATTAAATGATTTGCCAAAGCATATTGACGGCATTGATGAGATCGAATATCTGATCATCAATGACGGAAGTACGGACAACACGGTTGATGTGGCAAAAAAATGGGGTGTCCATTATGTAGTGAATTTTAAAAAGAATAAGGGTCTTGCAAAGGGGTTTATGGCAGGGCTGGATGCCTGTCTTAGAAACGGCGCGGATATTATTGTGAATACCGATGCAGATAACCAGTATGTGGCGGAGGACATTGAAAAGCTTGTACGGCCCATTCTGGATGGCAAGGCGGATATTGTGATTGGAGAACGCCCTATTGATGATACCGAGCATTTTTCCCCTCTAAAAAAGAAGCTGCAGCATTTGGGCAGCTATACGGTAAGGGTGGCATCCAAAACGGATATTCCCGATGCGCCAAGCGGTTTTCGCGCATACAGCAGGGAAGCTGCTATGCAGATGAATGTGGTAAATCAGTATACTTACACATTGGAGACGATTATTCAGGCAGGACACAATAAGATTCCAATGGAATCCGTACCGATCCGTACAAACCCGGAGCTCAGGAAGTCCAGGCTGTTCCACAGTATGTTCGGTTATGTAAAGAAATCCATGGTAACGATTATCCGGTCCTTTATGATGTACAAGCCCCTTTCCTTTTTCGGGGCAATGGGAAGCATTATATTTTTAGCGGGACTGATTCTTGGAATCCGGTTCCTTGTATATTTCTTTAGCGGGAGCGGAGCCGGACATGTACAATCCCTTATATTAGCAAGCACCCTTCTGCTGCTAGGATTTCAGACCTTTATCATTGGATTGCAGGCGGATATTATAGCGGCGAACCGGAAGCTACTTGAAGATATTCAGTTCCATGTGAGAAAGCTGGATTATGACGGCTGTAAGCAGAGAGAAGAAAAATAAATTCATAAAAATAAAGAGATTAGCGTTTTGCTAATCTCTTTATTTTTTGAATAATGTATGCGAATAAAATCAACAAAAGCTCCGCAATGGTTGCCCAAAGCCTTGAAATGATGGAAATGATTACGGCATATTCACTGGGCATTACAAGCACCAGACCTGCCACAAGGATTCCTTCCCGCACTCCGATGCCGGAAGGGGCAAAAATGCTTAAGATGCCGATAATGGCGGACAGGCCGAAGATTCCTCCAGCGTAGAGCATTTGGGAAAGAGGAAGGGGATAAATGGAGCACACAAGCATATAAAAGCCAATGCCTACAATTACCCAGTTTAAAATAAACAAAAGCACCACCTGTATCATCTGTCCGTAAGTAAAAGGAATTTCCAAATCCTCTTTTTTGATCCATTTTCCTAAGATACGCAAAAAGAAGTTGATGATCTTAGGATTGATACAAATAAAGAAAATCACAATAAATGCAATGGTAAGCCACATATAATCCTTTAGCAGATCATTAGGAAAGAAGAAAAGTGAAATCAGGAATAAAAATGCGGCCCCCAGCAGAGTGCAGATATTTTCCAGAAAGAAACAGATGGTAACCTTCCTTATGGGGACACCCTTTGCCTCGTAGCCCGGAATCCTTGCAGCCAGCATGAACACCTTTCCCGGAATGTATTTTCCTAAAATGGAGTAAAGGTAAGAGGTAATTGCCTGGGGATAATCAATGGAGGAATGATTCAGCCATGTAATATAATGCCATAGGGAGGCCAGCGAGATTTTGTACAAAAAGTAAAAAATCATGGATAAGGCAAATACCCCCCAGTTGATCCGAAAGTCCATATTTTTAATATCTTCCATGTTGCGCTGAAAATACCGGACTAAAAATATGGCCACCAAAATCAGGAAAAGAATTTTTATAAGCTTCATTACTTTCTGTTTGTCTAATTTTTTCATCATGTATTCTCCCTGTTCCTTAAAAGCTTAACAGTGTGCGGATAAAGCACATATAATAATAAACGAACCAGGTTGGAAGCCTGCGTACTTTTTCATAGTTGTTTTCTGACAGCTCCTTATTTTTCCGTGCAAGGTAAAATGCCAGCTTATGGTTCCATTTACACTTGGAATCCGCATCAATGGATATGCTTCTGCCCTCCTTGGCGTAATAAGCGCTTTTGGCTCTGGCACAATTGAATTTGAAAACCAACGCCCTTTTCTGGCTTTTTACCATTTTCGTATCGGTTATATGGCTGTCGATAATGGCGCCGGCATCTACGGCGGAGCGGTACATTTCGTATGCCTTCTCATTGCGGATCACACAGCTTGTATGCTTGATAGGATTGCTTTTCATTTCCTTCAGCCAGATATCGCCAAAGCTGATATCCGATGCGCTTCCGAAATGATCCTGACAGAGCATACAGCTTCCCTTTTCAAAGAAATAGGCATTCTTATAGGCGCAGATGGTCTTTGTATAGGACAGGGTCTTTTCGGTGCCGTCTTTGTAAAGAACAGAGGAAATCCCCCGCCAATGTCCCCTGCGGTAATACATCCGTACAGCATCCTTTAAGGAAATACCGGATTTTTCCAGGGAAAGATAAGTGGCATCCTTTGTATGGTTCCCGCTGCAGTAAAGAGCCAGCTTTAAGACGATCCGTTCCTTTAAGAGAGCATCCTTTTCCATCATTGCGTTTAAGGAGCGCATCAGACAGGGAGTCAGGACAACTGCAGTCCTGCCTTGAAAGCTGCGTATCAGGTCAAGATGTTTCAGCAGAGGCATGTCCATATAGATGCTGGAAGAACAGTCTTTGAGCTGCTCTTCGGTAGTGGCGATCATGGGTTCATAGGACAGCTCGTTATTACGTATCACACTCTTTGTCACAAAAGCGCCGTCAATCTGTCCGGTCTTTAGCAAATGGCATAATAAAGCGGTAATCATGCCTCCCGAAGCGGCATTTTTACGGATTTCCTCATCAGCGGCATAGCCCTTTCTGCAGGCAATATGCGGCCCTAAATATTTATCAGGGTGATTGTAGTCAAACAGCTTTTTCAGTGGCTTTTCGGATTTCTTTTCCACCACCTCATCAATTACCTTACATGCCAGGCGGATATTGTCTAAAGAGCTTTCCATAACCGTATCGTAATTGTCCGCAATGCTTTTGCGGATTTCCTGTTCCTGTGCCATAAATGTTTCAAATTCCTTTATGAGGGATTCACAGGTCAGATTGGAAAAGTCAATGGCATACTGGCCTAAATGGAACATATCCAGAACTTCCTGGTATTTGTGGCTCCATACTACCAAAAGTACGGGAACCTGCTTTTCCAGGGCGCCGATCATGGCATGGAAGCGGGAAGCTACCAGCACACGGCTCTTACTGATGAAAGCGCGGATTTCCTCGGCATCCATTTCCTTATGGTACCAGCGGACCTTATCCTTGTCCTTTACCTTATCATAAATGGCATCACATACCATTAAATCGTTATTGCGGGGCTTTTCGCTGTTTATTCTGGCAGCATTGGCAATGAAAAGCACATGATAGCCTGACTTTGTAAGATAGTCGGTAAATTCCGCCATAACCTCCATATAAGGAATGGAAAGCTTCCTGCATTTCTTTTCCACTACGGAGCTTAAGGAAAGCGCCACTACATTTTCATTATAAAAATCGTCTTTTGAACAGATACTGTCTACAGCAGCATCGTGGACAGGGCTGTCGGGCATGGTAAAGGCGCCGTCGGCACACAGTTTTACGTTTTCGGTAATACCGATCTGCTTTAAGTTTTCCAAAGTACCTTCCCCTCTGGCGCAAATCAGCTTCAGCTTAGGAAGGATCCATTTAGCTAACAGGCGGTTTGGGAGGGAATGAAAGGTTCCCATTGCCTGGGAATATTTCATGACCGGAGTGCCTACCAGCAATGGAACCGCTGCGCATACAAAGGCATAGGTATTCATCACGAAGCCCCGGCTGTCCACAAAGGAAATCCCTGCTTCGTCAAGGACTACGTCGGTTTCCTTATATGCTTTTATAATTTTATTTTTTTCCAGCAGTCTGCGGATTGGAGGGCACCATTTGAAGAGCCGGTATAAAACGGAAAGAGGAAAGGCAATGAATAGTAGCTGTTCCGGCTTGGCGGGAACTACCTGAATAAAGTCAAAAGGCAGTTGTTTTTTGTCCTCGGAAGGATAGACGGACATCAAATTGATATTCAGCCGATGGCCGTATTTGTCGTATAGCTGATGGATAGAGCTTTGCAGCATGGCTGCCGCACCTTTATTGCCGCTGTAGCTGGCCGCCGTAATGGCAATGGTAATATCTCTCATAAAATAGAATCTCCCTGGGTTTCATAATAGACAGTAGAGATAAAAAAGTATCTGAAGAGATTATTTTTGTTATATATCG
>CAMWWJ010000179.1 GCA_947177925.1 uncultured Lachnospiraceae bacterium | reverse complement strand
AGTATTTGAAAAATGGGAATTGGATAAAAAAGAGTAATATGGTAAAGGGAAGGAACAGCTGGAATGAGATACCTTATTGATATGGCAGTAGGAGTCATAGTTGGATTTTTGCCAATGTTTATTATTGAATGTTTTTGTGATGCAGAGGGCTATATATGAATATGGGTTTTTGTATTGGGAGTTGTGCTGCCATGTCTTATATTAGGAGTATATAGTATTTTGCGGTATGCTTTAACAAATGAAAAGGCTGTAGCAAGAATTTGCGTAATTGGGTGCATAGTAGGTGAGTTCTTAGCAGGTTTAACTATAGAATTTCTTTATACATATATTCCTGATATTTCAATATTGCATATGGTTGAATTTGGCGAAGGTTTTAATGCCATAGGAAAGAATATATTTTCAGGTTTATGTATGATTGGCACAATTGTTATTGCTCCAATCATAACCTTTCTATTCCTATTCTACATATTAAAAGACCGCCGTTCCAACAGAGATGTAATGAAAATGAAAAAGGGAGAAGCAGCAGGCTTTGCATTATATTCCCCTCCAGTAGGTTATTGTTTTATTGCAAGTGCGGTTCCGGAATTCTGTAAAAGTATGGTTTCCTATAAAGAAGCAGAAAATTCACCGATAGTCGTGGGTTTTGCATGGGCGGGCAGTTTGTTCATATGCTTGGTGGCAGCGGTGCTCATATATATAGTGGTGAAAGGAAGAAATATTCCTTATGTGCTAGTGGCATATATAGTTGAAACAGTAGTTTTCCTGCTATGCATAAAAAGATTTCAACTGCCCTTCCCATATATTCCATTAGCGGCTTTAGGCGGAGTACTTATTATAGGTGCAGGAATTTATAAAGGTGCAGAAAGATTATTTGTAAGATGGGAATTGGATAAAAAATGAAAGATATATTAGAGGGAAGGAATAGCCGGAATGAAATCTTGCAGAGGCAGAAGATGATGTGAGAGAGGGACGAGTTGCTCCGATGCAGGGAACCTTTGACGATATTCGCGCATCCTTTATGGAGAGAGAACGGATGAAGTACAAAGTTTTAAGAACGGACAAAGCAGAAGAGCAGCTAAGAGATATTCTATTCTGCGAAAGTAGTGATATAATTCCCTGTTTTTATCCTTCATGTTAACAATCCTATATTGTCTTTTCCACATTCTATGTTAAAATAACTCTATAAACAATCAGAACAGGAGTCCATAAATGAATTTAACACAGTTGGAAAAGTTCCACCATATTGCAATACAATGTCACGACAATCCGGATGCTGATGCGTTAGCTTCCGGATTTGCCTTATACAGCTATTTAAAAGAAAAGGGAAAGCAGGTAAGGTTTTTTTACAGCGGCAGGTTCCAGATACAGAAAAGCAATTTGGTGTTGATGAAGGAGGAACTAAAGATTCCCATAGAATATGTGGAAAGCCCGGAGGGATTTCCTGTACCAGAGCTGCTGATTATGGTAGATTGCCAATATGGAACCGGTAATGTCACTAAATTTCCGGCAAAGCGGATTGCAGTCATAGATCATCATCAAAGAGAGATGCCCGCTGTGAATGAGGCAAAAAATGAAATCACAGAGGAAGAAGCGGCAGCAGGGGAAACGGCAATTGTGGAGGAACACTTCATAGATATCCGAAGCAGCTATGGGAGCTGCTCCACGATAGTCTGGCAGCTTCTTTTAGAGGCGGGCTTTCATGCAAATGAAAGACCTCTGCTGGCAACTGCCCTGTATTACGGCCTTTATATGGATACCGGACAGCTTGGTGATGTGTATTACCCTGTGGATAAGGATATGCGGGATGATCTGATTGTGGATAAAGGCATGATGAACAGGCTGAAAAATTCCAACATCTCCCAAGAGGAGTTAAAAATTGCAGGGGAAGCCCTGATACACAATTATTATAAAGCGGCCCTGAAATTTTCCATAGTGAAGGTAAGGCCTTGTGATCCAAATATATTGGGCATTATCAGCGACTTTGTCCTTCAGACTGATGTGGTGGATACTTGTGTGATTTACAGCCCTTTGCCGGATGGATATAAGCTTTCCTTCCGGAGCTGTGATAAGGAAATCAAAGCAAGTGATATGGCGGCATTTTTTACAAGCGGAATCGGATCGGGAGGAGGCCATGCAGAAAAGGCAGGGGGATTTATAAGTGGCAGGCTTTATGCAGAGAAGTACAAGGATATGGATATGGAATCTTTTTTCTATAAGAAGATGAAGGAATATGTGCACAGCTATCAGGTCATTTACGCAAAGGACTATCGGATTCAGACCAATGACATGATACGATATAAAAAGAAAAAACTTCCTTTGGGCTATGTTATATTAACCGATCTGTATCCGGAGGGAACTCCCATTATCGTCCGCACGCTGGAAGGCGATCTGGAAATACAGGTACAGGAAGATACCTATTTGATGATTGGGATTCAGGGAGAAGTCTATCCCATTAAAAAGGAGAAGTTCTTAAAATCTTACAAAGCAATTGACTGCCCTTATGACATGGAAACAGAATATATTCCAAGCGTGCATAATCCAATAAAAGGAACCTCAGAAAAAGTAGCAGGGTTTGCCAAAAGCTGTGTCCCTACCGGCGACACGATTATATTTGCAAAGCCTCTCTCCACTCAGGTAAAAATATTTACTGCATGGGACAATACCAATTATATGCTTGGAAAAGAAGGAGACTATATTGCAGTCAGATGTGATGATCTCAATGACATTTATGTGATTGAACAAAGTATTTTTTATAAAACTTATGAGGAATATGTATGAATTGGAAAGAATTCAAATATGATGCCTTTATCAGCTATCGACATGCAGAGCTTGACAGCTTTGTGGCAGAGCTGCTCCATAAGCAGTTAGAAAGCTTTAAGGTTCCGAGGCTTGCGGATAAGGAAATAAAAGAAACAGGAAAACAGGGGATTAAAAGGGTTTTTAGGGATAGAGATGAGCTTCCGCTGGCGGGGAATCTGTCAGCGCCTATTACAGAAGCATTGAAGGAGTCGGAATTCCTTATTGTAATCTGTTCCCCAAGGACAATAGAATCTTTATGGGTGCAAAGAGAAATAGAAACCTTTTTGGAATATCGGGATGCTTCCCATGTACTGGCCGTCTTAATAGAAGGAGAACCGTCAGAAGCATTTCCGCCCCAGCTATGTACTACGAAACAGCAGATTATGGCAGAGGATGGTACGGTTACTTATGAAGAAAAGGCCATAGAGCCTTTGGCTGCCGATGTAAGGGGAAGTTCAAAAAAGGAAATCAAGGCAAAAATGAAGAGTGAACTGCTCCGTATGGCTGCCCCTATGCTGGGCTGCGAATATGATGATTTAAAGCAGCGCCACAGGGAAAGAAGGATGAAACGGCTTTTGACAATATTTGCAGCAGCAGGGAGCATTTGCCTGGTTTTTGGAGCTTTCAGTACTTATCAGGCTCTCAGGATCCAGAAGCAGTCTAAGCAGATTCAGGAACAGTCACAGGATTTAAAGGCTCTTCAATCAAAATCCTTAAGCAGCTCTGCTATTGACGTATATGAGGATGGAGATAGACTGGGAGGTCTGCTGATAGCTCTGGCAGGAGTGCCGGACAATCTGGAAGAGCCGGAAAGACCTATTGTGGCAGAATCCACTGCGGCGCTGGCAAAGATATTACAGGTATATGAAAATGAAACAAGTTTTGCACCTCATTTAACACTTGCTCATGACACCATAACGGAAACTTCCGTTTTGAATACAGACGGAACCATTCTGGTTTCCAAGGATCAGCTGGGACAGCTTTATAGCTGGGATGTGGACACGGGAGAAATGCTGGCAAAGATAGAAGACCCCATAGGGATTGACTGGAAAGAAAATCTGGCATTTTTAGACGAGAATACCATAATATGTGCAGGGGAAAAGGGGCTTGCCTGTATGGATGCCAGAGATTTCTCCATGAAATGGGCTGTTTCGGATGTATCCGTTTCCCGGCTGATCCTATCGGAAGACCGCACCATAGCGGCAGCAGCGGAAGGGGCCACTATTTCGATTTATAATACCGACACTGGAAAAGTAATCGGCACCTACACCAATGCAAGATATACGAGCATGGGAAGCTGCATGAGATTTTCGCCAGAGGGAAACTATTTTGCGGCTTCTTTAACTTCTTTTTTTGATGAGGGAAAGGGAAAGGGTATATTGCTAAGGACATCTGACTGGGAAGCCGTCTGTATGTACGAAACGAAATTTACCAGTCTGGACGAAATTTTTCCCACCAACGAAGGGGAATGTTATGTACTTTCCTATGATAGAAGCATGCTGGGTGAGTTTGGCATGACCATGAACCAGGATCTGACCTGCTTTAACCAAGACGGAACCGCCCGTTTTACAATAGAGGGAATGATGGCGATTTCCGCTCCAATTAGGACTATGGGCGAAAATATCGTGTACGCAAATGGCAACAGCATATGTATTGCGTCTAAAAAAGATGGCAGCATCCTTCGGGAGATACATTATAATAGCAGTGTTTGCGGCTTTGAAGTTATGGAAGATGATAAGATGATTGTTGCGGGACTTTCGGATGGCTCCGTGATTGCCAGTATGATAAAAGAGAAAGATGTACTTAACAGGCAGTATATGGAAGGCAGGGATTACAGAATGCGCCATGTCCATCACTATCAGCATAAACTGATTGAGGAGCCAATGAGCTCAAATAAGATTTTTATTTATAAAAATGCCTTAGGCAGCAAGGCTGAACCGTTAGTCAGGGCGGATACTGCCGTTTATGATGTGGAAGCCACGTCAGATAATGAACTGCTTTTGGTTTATACCAATGACCTGATAACGGCTTATCAGTCTGACGGACAGAAGGAGATGTACCGTTTAAAGCCCAAAGATACGGTTGTGGAAATCATTTTAATGGAAGAAGAAAACCGTTTTTTACTTATAGAACGCAATCATATAGAAGCCTATCAGCTGTCGGATGGCAGAGCATTAGAGCAGGCAGAAATGTACAGCGGGTTTTATTATTATCATAAAAATAAGTTGTATACTTTGAACAAAGAGAAAAAAATAGTTGCATACAACATGGATGATTTAAAGCAGTCTGCCGTTTATGATACAGAAGCGCTGAGTCAGGGATATCTTTCCGGAGAGGAAAAGATATTGATAGGGATTTCCACGGATAAAAAGGGTTTCTCTTATGATATAGAAACGAAGACCAAGAGGGCATTAGGTTGGAGCGGGGACATTCTGGTAACCGATGAACAGGGCACAAAGTACCTGGTTGCAGATGCTGACACGAATCAAGTAAGCATTTATTCATTCGGTGAAACAGAACCGGAAGCATCCATGGAAATCAAGGCGGATTTTATCAGCGCCGCCGGATTTTCTCCTGACGGGGAAAAGGTGTTTATCAGCCTTAAGGATGACAGTACCAAAATATATAAAGCTGCCGGGCTGACACTGGTAAAAACCATTGAAAACACTCCGGGCATCAATCAATGGGATAAAGCATCCGCAGACAATATGGAGCTGCTTTACAATAAAGAAGGCAGTATCGGGTATTTATTGAATGACAATATGGAATTGCTTTATAAGATGCCGGGATTTAAAATGATGGCGGAAGACGGTTCAAGGATTTACAGTTCCTCAACCTCCATGGTACTTTCTTTCCCTGTATACAATCTGCAAATGCTTGTGGAGGAAGCAAAAGAAATGTTAAACGGCCGTGAAATGACCCTGGAAGAAAAAGAGCGATACTACGTAAATTAAAACTGACAGCGATATGACAAGTGAAGAAAGCTGATATGTATAAAAGTGCACACGAAGCGTGGTGTGCACTTTTTTCATGGAAATAGATTGCGTTTATGGTTAATTTTGATATACTTGAGGTAACAAAACTTAACTATTAGCATTTGAAGAGTTGTGTGGAAAGGTACGGATGAGAAGGTTGGAAATATGAAGATTGAAACAATTAATATTGCGATATGCGATGATGAAAAGTTGCACAGGGAAAAATTGATTGGAGTAATTCAGGAATATTGCAAAATGAATGTCAAGCTGGCAGTCATTTCCGAATATTCTTCCGGAGAAGAATGCTTATCCGATTTAGAAGACGTGGACATACTGTTTCTGGATATTGATATGGAGGGGATAGATGGAATTGAGGTAAAAGACAGACTGGAAAGCGCCCACGAAAATGTTCATATTGTTTTTACTACTAATTATGGGGATCGGATGAATGAGGCATTTGGAATACAGGTCATTTCTTTTATTCAAAAGCCGGTCACGCTGGAAGCGGTAGCAAATGCAATGGATAAAGTTTCGAAATGGTATTCCAAGAGGGATTTCATGGAGCTGGAAGACATTGGCGGAAAGAAGAAGGTCTTTTCTACAGAGCAGATATATTATATTGAAGCCAGTAATCAATACAGTAAGATAAAATTAAGAAGAGAAGAGCTTCTTATGAGAAAAAGCTTAAAGGCTTGGGAAGAAGAGTTATCCGATAAGGGATTTTGCAGGATCCATCAAAGTGTCATTGTCAACTTTTTTCATGCAAAGGAAGTGGGGCACAAGGTTATTATGGAGGATAATGCTACGTTTCCGATTTCTACCAGAAGGCGAAAAGCAGTGAACCGGGCTTATAGCGAATATATAAAGAACATGCTGTTGCAATAAGGGGATATTGGTAATGCTGTTAGATTTGTTAGGCGAATATATTTATATGGCATACTGCCTGTTGGCTATGAAATACTTGTGGCAGAAGGAGATTACGAAGAAGTATTGGCGGTTTCTTGTTGTGGTGGTGGTAATGGCAGGAGTTTCTTTTGCGGAGCATAAGTTGAATATGAAAGATTTGCTTATGTATCCGGTTGAAATTATTTGTATTTTGTATCTGGTTAAGGGAAAGAAGTTTATAAATTTTATACATTTCTTAATTACAGAAATTATCTTAATTTTGTTACAGAGAACAGCAGTCTATTTTACAATTTTGATAGGAGCAACTAATTACAATCACATTTTAATGCGGGGGAATGAGA
>CAMWWJ010000178.1 GCA_947177925.1 uncultured Lachnospiraceae bacterium | reverse complement strand
CGGTACTAACGCACCAAAGGACGGTGCGTAAGGACCGGCGACTTTGCCAAGGCCCCCAAGACTACCACATGCTATGCCGGCTCCCACTGTGTATCGAAATGCCGTACTTAAATAATTGCTTAGTAAGGCTGTTTAATGATGAATAACTTAAAAAATCATTATACCAAGAAAAATTCAAAACCTTCCAGAATAAAGTACCCATTCTTTCAAAAATATGCTATAGTATGATTGCATGAACGTGCTGGAAAATATTGGGGAGCATATGAAATTTATAAAAAAGTGAATTGATTCTGGAAATCTGCGTATTACTAATATTGGAAAAGGCGGTAAAGTGGAATTTATATTAAAAAAAGGAGTGGTAATATGGCATTAACAATTACGGCAGAAAATTTTGAGGAACAGGTTATGGAAAGCGACAAGCCGGTTTTATTGGATTTTTGGGCAGAATGGTGCGGGCCATGTCAGATGCAGACGCCTGTTATTGAAGAATTTGCAAAGGAAAATCAGGATATTATGGTAGGGAAGATCAATGTGGATAAGGAGCCGGAGCTTGCCTTGAAGTATAAGGTCATGAGCATACCTACTCTGATTGTTATGAAAAATGGAGAAAAGACTGCCATGAAGCTGGGCTTTTCCACAAAAGAGGACTTGAAACAGTTAATAGAGGGATAATGCATGATATTTAATTCAATAGACTATCTGCTATTTTTTCCCGTTGTGGTATGCCTTTATTTCCTTATGCCAAAGCGGTTGAAAAATTTATGGCTTTTAGTAGTCAGTTATTATTTTTATATGCAGTGGAATATGAAGTATGCGCTATTGTTAGCAGGCTCTACCTTTATTACCTATGCAGGAGGACTTTTTATCGAAAGGTTCCGCAGTAAGGGAAAGGAAGCGCCTGCTAAGGCTTGTTTAGGAATTACTTTTGCATTGAACCTGCTCATTCTGTTTTTCTTTAAGTACATAAATTTTGCCATTGATAATATCAATCGGTTAGCCGGGGCTGTCAATGTGGAAGTAAATCTTACCCATTTTGACATCCTTCTGCCTGTGGGGATTTCCTTTTATATTTTTCAGGCATTGAGCTACAGTATGGATGTGTACCGGGGAGAAATCAAAGCAACCCGAAATATCTTAAAATATGCGTTGTTCGTGTCCTTCTTCCCACAGCTTGTAGCAGGTCCTATCGAGCGGTCCAAAAATCTTTTAGGGCAGTTTGACAGAGAGCATAAATTTAACGTGGAAAATGCCAGAAAAGGACTTCTTATGATGGCATGGGGCCTGTTTATGAAAATGGTCATTGCAGATAATATTGCCCCTACGGTAGACATGGTATTTGGCAATTATAACGGTTTTTCCGGTATTGAGATCATATTGGCGGCAGTATTGTTTGCCATACAGATTTACTGCGATTTCGGGGGGTATTCCCTGATTGCCATTGGCAGCGCCCGAATACTGGATTTTCGGTTAATGGAGAACTTCAAAAGTCCTTATTATGCGGCAAGTATTTCCCAATTCTGGAAAAGATGGCATATTTCCCTGACGAGCTGGTTTCGGGATTATTTGTACATTCCCTTAGGCGGTAACCGGAAGGGAAAGATCAGAAAATATATCAATGTATTTCTGATTTTTCTTGTAAGCGGCATGTGGCATGGAGCCGCATGGAATTATATCGTGTGGGGAGCCATGAATGGTATCTTTATGATTGTGGAAGAACTGACGGCAGGCTTCAGAAAAAGGCTGAGGGGCAGATTTTCGATGGATACAGGCAGATTTAGCTATCGTCTGGCGGCAAGGCTTTTGACCTTTGCACTGGTGGACTTCACATGGCTTTTTTTCCGGGCAGACAGTATGGGTACAGCATTCCTTATGATAAAAAAATGCTTTGATTATCTGGCGCCGGAAAGAATAGCAGGACTTGCATTTGTCAGCATGGGAATGGACACCCGGACAGCCGTGATCCTGCTTCTGTCCATTCTTCTTTTGTTTCTTGTAGACGGTATGAAATATAAGGGGATAGATGTGGCGGAGTTTGTATTTTCCCAGGGCGCATGGCTGCGCTATGTGATTTATGCAGGACTGCTGCTTGGCATTTTGTTCTTTGGAGTGTATGGAAATCTGTATGAACAGACACAGTTCATATATTTTCAGTTTTGATTAGTAACAGTTCAGCCCTCAGTTTTCCCCCGCAGGAATCGGGAACGGCTGCCGACAGAAAATGTTTCTACGTCGCCACGCTCCCGCTCTGATAAAAACGCAGCAGTGCTAAGCTCGAAAATACCGCTAAGCGCTGGCGTTTTTATAAGGGCTCCTTTAGAAATCATTTTCTGTCAGCAACCGTTCCCCATTCCTGTGGGGGAAAACTGAGGGCTGAACTGTTACTTTGATTATAAAAATAGCGGAGGGTGTTTGAATCTGTCCGGAAAGGAAAGCTGACCATTTATGAAATATAAAAAAGAGCTTCTGTTTTTTTTAAAGTGCATCATTTTGGCAATCCTGCTGTTTCTGTTATGCTTTGCAGTCATCATGCCCCAATATCTGCAAAATAATCAGGCATCCCTGATTGATAAGGTAAAACGGCTTGAGTCCATAGAAGGGCCTAAGATTGTACTGGTGGGGAATTCCAATCTTCCCTTTGGCATCGTATCGGAGGATATGGAAAATGCGCTTCATATGCCTGTGGTAAATATGGGCCTTCACGGCGGGGTGGGAAATCCCTTTAATGAGCAGGCGGCAAAAATCAATGTGCAGAAAGGGGATCTTATTATATTAAGCCCTTCCAGCTTTGATGATGATGATAAAATAAAAAATCCGGAGCTGGCATGGATTACAATCGAAAACCATTTAGAACTTTATCGTTTTATCAGGATAAAGGATATTCCGGATATGGTAAAGGCTTACCCCTCCTATCTGAAAAAATGCATAGGGCTTTGGACCAATAGTATAGGAAACTTTACAGAAGAGAGCATATATGCAAGAAATATGTACAATGAATATGGCGACAATATCAGTGAACGCCCTGAAAGCCTGCCGGAGCTGGAATTTAGTGAAGTGCAGGTTCCTGTCATAAGCAGGGAGTATGTGGAAAGAGTCAACAAGCTGAATGAATATGTGGAAAATAAGGGTGCCACTCTTGTAATTGCGGCATACCCCATCGCCTATTATGAGAATGCCCCGAAAAAAGAAGAATATGCCGCATTTGAACAGGAGCTGAGAGCCAAGCTGGATTGTCCGGTCATATCGGATTATACGGAATATTGTATGCCGCCGGAACTTTTTTATAATACTTATTTGCATTTAACCAATGAAGGGGCTAAAATACGAACAGAGATGTTAATAAAGGACATAGAAAATTTTTTAGAAAAGAAGGAATAAATTATGATTTCACCAAAGTATAAAGAGATGTTGAATGGAAAATCCGTCATCAGGGAAATCTCTGCCTATGCCAATAAAAGGGGAAAGGAAATCGGATATGAAAATGTATTTGATTACAGCCTTGGAAATCCCTCCGTCCCGGTGCCGGAAAAGTTTAAGGAAACTGCCGTCAGGCTGTTGGGAAAAGAGGACCCGCTGACGCTCCATGGCTATAGCGAAGGACATGGAATATGGGAAGTGAGAGAGGCTGTGGCAGCTTCGTTGGCAAAAAGGTTTGGGCTTCCCTATACGGGCAATCATGTATTTATGGCATCCGGGGCAGCAGGAGCTTTGGCACATGCCTTCCGGGCGGTAACAGTGCCGGGAGAGGATATTCTGGTATTTGCTCCATATTTTCCAGAATACGGGCCTTATATCCAGGCGACGGGAGCCAATATGAAAGTGGTTCAGGCAGATACGGAAACCTTGCAGATAAATTTTGAAAAATTTGAAGAAATGCTTTCTGAAAAAACAGGAGCGGTTTTAATCAATACGCCCAACAACCCTTCAGGAATCGTTTATTCGGAAGAGACCATAAAAAAGCTGACGGATATTTTAAGGAAGAAACAAAGGGAATATGGACATGATATTTATATCATTTCCGATGAACCTTACAGGGAAATCATCTTTGAAGGTGTAAAGGCGCCTGTGGTTTCCAGGTATTATGATAATACAATTATGTGCTACTCCTTCAGCAAGTCCCTGTCCATTCCAGGCGAAAGACTGGGCTATGTGGCAGTGAATCCCAATTGTAAGGACGGGGAGCTTATCATTCATATGTGCACCCAGATATCCAGAGGCATTGGACACAACTGTCCCGCATCCCTGATTCAGTTAGTTGTGGCTGAGTTGCTGGAGGATACGGCAGATTTGTCCGTGTATGAAGAAAATATGAGGATTTTATATAAGGAATTGACAGACCTTGGCTTTACCTGCGTAAAGCCCGGAGGCACCTTTTATATGTTCCCGAGAGCGCTGGAGGAGGATGCGGTGGAATTTTGTAATAAAGCATTAAAATATGAACTGGCGCTGGTGCCGGGGGACAGCTTTGGATGTCCGGGATTTTTCAGGATTGCTTACTGTGTTCCTACCGAAAAGGTGGAACGTTCCCTGGAAGCATTTCGTAAACTGGCTAAAGAGTATGAAGACTAGGAGAGTGATTGCATGATGTATCAGGCAGGCCTTGTATTGGAAGGCGGAGGAATGAAAGGGATTTATACAGCAGGGGTACTGGATTTCTTTTTGGATAAGGGAATTGAGTTTTCAAGCTGCTACGGGGTATCCGCAGGCGCATGTCATGTCTGCAGCTATTTATCCAAGCAGAAAAAAAGAGCCTACCGTATTTCGGTAAAATATTTAAAGGAAAAAGATTATTGCAGCTATTACAGTCTGTTGAAGACGGGGGATCTGTTCGGAGCGGATTTTTGCTATAACCGGATTCCAAATGAGCTTGACATGTTTAATTATGAGGAATTCAAGAATTACAAAGGGAAAGCATATGCTGTGGTTACCAATATCGAAACTGGAGAACCGGAGTACCCAAGGCTTATGGACATGAGGAAGGATATTCAGTGGATCAGAGCCTCAAGCTCACTTCCTCTTGTATCAAATAACGTGGAAATTGACGGTTCCTATTATCTGGACGGAGGAATTTCTGATTCCATTCCAATCCGGAAATCCATTGCGGACGGCAATGAAAAAAACGTGGTGGTTTTAACAAAGCATGAAGGCTATGTGCGCAAACCTTCTTCCCATATGGAGCTTATAAAAATGCGCTACCGGAAATATCCCATGGTGGTGGAGAACATGAAGAACCGTCATGTGGCATATAATGAAACAATGGAGTTTCTGGAGGAGGAAGAAAGGAAGGGCAATCTATTTGTCATCCGTCCCCAGTTTGATTCTCATCTGGGAAGACTGGAAAAGGATAAGAGAAAGCTGAGGGCGCTGTATAAGCAGGGCTATCAGGAGGCGGAGCGTTCTTACGAGGCAATGAAGCAGTATTTGGATAAGCCTGTATCGAAATAAAAATAGTTAGGGAGAAAAAGCATGATTGAGATTTTAAAAGCAATTTTATTTGGCATCGTGGAAGGCATTACGGAATGGCTTCCCATCAGCAGCACCGGACATATGATCTTACTGGATGAATTTGTTACCCTGGATGTGTCGCCGGAATTTCTGGAAATGTTTCTTGTAGTCATTCAACTGGGCGCCATTATGGCAGTGGTGGTGCTGTTCTGGAATAAAATATTTCCCTTTAATTTTAACAAAGACAAAGGTCCGTTTCTTGTAAAGGAAACATGGAGCATGTGGTTTAAGATCGTTGTGGCATGTGTTCCGGCAGCGATTATAGGAATTTTATTTGATGATATCTTCAATGAATTATTTTACAATTATGTGACAGTTGCCATTGCTCTTATTGTATTTGGAATTTTATTTCTTGTGGTGGAGACGGCTAATAAAAATAAGTCTTCCAAAATAAATTCCCTTGGAGAGATTACTTATACCACGGCAATGCTGATCGGAGTATTCCAGTTGATTGCCGCCATCTTTCCCGGCACCTCCCGCTCCGGTGCAACGATAGTAGGGGCGCTTATGATAGGGGTTTCCAGAACGGTTGCCGCTGAATTCACCTTCTTTTTAGCCATTCCCGTCATGTTTGGAGCAAGCCTTTTAAAGCTTGTAAAATACGGCTTTGCCTTCTCGGGAAATGAGCTGGTTTTACTGGCAGTAGGCATGATTGTGGCATTTGTGGTTTCCGTAATCGTAATCCGTTTTCTGATGGATTTTATAAAAAAACATGACTTTAAGGTGTTTGGATATTATAGAATTGTGTTGGGAATCATAGTGCTTATTTACTTTGCAGCAGTGGGATAAGTTAGCGGAAGCTAACAGAAAAATAAAATTGCCTAAAAAAATTTTTCTGCAGAATTATGACAAAATATTTGACATACCGGAAAAAATGAGTTACTATTGCACAAGAGGACAAAGTAAAACTCTGATGTCCACAATATATTAAAGTAAAAAATGATCACGATTAGAGCGTGTGAAGGGAGAAAAGGAAATGGCAGATGTAAAAGTAGCAGCAACCGCAAAACCAGTAGCAAAAGCTGTAGCAGCAGCAAAACCAGTAGAAGCAGCACCGGCTAAAGCAGAAGCAAAGGCAGCTCCTGCAAAAAAGGCAGCTCCTGCAAAAAAGGCAGCTTCTGCAAAGAAGGAAGCAGCAGAAAAGAAAGCTGCACCGGAAAAGAAAGCTGAAGTAAAAGCAGTAGTGAATTTACAGTTTTCCGGAAGATCCTACACCACAGAAGATTTAGTAAAAATTGCAAAAGACGTATGGAAATATGACTTAAAGAAAAAAGTATCTGATTTTAAGACAGTTGAATTATATGTAAAGCCAGAAGAGAGTCAGGTATACTATGTAATCAATGAAGAAGTAACAGGAAGCTTCGGTATCTAATACATAGGAAAGATAAGCAAGAAAACATTCATAACCTCCTTTTTTCCGTCATACATTGTAGAAATGTATAGGCAGGAAAGAAGGAGGTTTTTTATGAATCTAATTAAAAAAAATATACATATGGATTGTTTGAAAAGCAAGGCTTCCAATCAGATTACCTTAGAGG
>CAMWWJ010000177.1 GCA_947177925.1 uncultured Lachnospiraceae bacterium | reverse complement strand
ACAAAAGTCACTTCATAACAGTACCGCTGCGTCTTTGCAGAGCGAAAGCGTGCCCGGAAGACTATCCTATGCTCTGCCGGCTCCCACGTCCTCTTATCCAACCCCCTCCCCTTCAAACCACCCCTATTTTTTCTTCACATTCTCAAAAAAACGGTAGAGTTCTGCTCCATTTTACATATTATAATAAAAAAAGTACGGGAAGTTTTTATGGAAGCCTTATTAAAATTATCCAATATTAAATATTCCTATCATACCCTGCAGGGAGAAATTCCTGCTATCATGGATATATCCTTTCACGTAAATCCCGGAGAATTTCTGGCAATCGTAGGACCAAGCGGCTGTGGAAAATCCACGCTTCTATCTATTATCGCCAGAATGCTGGAACCGGAAGAAGGAACCATTCTGGTTCATAATCCAAACGGCTCACTCTCCTATCCCAAAATGGGTTATATGCTCCAAAAGGATCATCTGCTTCCCTGGCGGACTATTTGGGAAAATGTGACGCTTGGGCCCGAAATCAGTCATACTCTTACAAAAGAACGGGAAGAAAAACTGCTTATGTATCTGGAAAAATACGGACTTTCCGTTTTTAAGGACAGAAAGCCAAATGAATTATCCGGCGGCATGCGCCAGCGGGCTGCCTTAGTGCGAACTCTTGCCCTTGATCCGGAGGTGCTTTTGCTGGATGAACCCTTTAGCGCATTGGATTACCAGACCAGATTATCTGTAGCGGACGATATCGGAAAAATCATAAAAGAGGAAGGGAAAACAGCTATATTGGTCACTCATGACTTATCGGAAGCCATCAGCCTGTCAGACCGGATCGTAGTGCTGAGCAAACGCCCCTCCACCGTTTCCACCATTATGGAGATTCACCTGACAAAAGACATAAACGAACCCCTTTCTTCCAGAAAAGCAAAAGAATTTCCCATGTATTTTGATTTATTATGGAAGGAGCTGAATCAATGACAGACTTTCGAGATTATGACTTATATGCCTGTGACATTCCTACTGCCGAGCTGGAAGCCAGCGAATTCCAGCGAAATTACATCAATAAAATAAAAGCTTATAAAAGACATATTATTTTTGCCCGAATCCTGATTCTGGCAGCCTTTTTATTTTTATGGGAATATGCTGTTTCCGTCAAATGGATCGATGCCTTTTTCTTTAGCTCGCCTTCAAGGATTGTAGGTTGTTTTCTTTCCATGGCAAAGGATTTTACCATATTCCGCCACATCGGCATCACTTTATTTGAAACCATTGCCAGCTTTTTGCTTGTGATACTCATCAGCCTATTGGTTACGATTATTCTCTGGTATTTCAAAAAGCTTTCAGAAATCGTGGAGCCTTTTTTGGTGGTTTTAAACTCACTGCCCAAATCAGCCCTTGCGCCTCTTTTCATTGTATGGCTCGGCTCAGGAATTCCAACGATTATCGTTGCGGGCATTTCCGTAGCGATTTTCGGCTCCATCATTAACCTGTATACAGGCTTTCATCAAGTGGACGAAGACAAAATCAAGCTGATTCATACCCTTGGCGGAACCAAATGGCATGTGCTCACAAAAGTAGTGATTCCCTCCAATCTGCCCACTATATTAAGCAATATGAAGGTAAATATCGGTCTTTCTTTAGTTGGTGTTGTCATCGGGGAATTTATCGGTGCCAGAGAAGGCCTTGGCTATCTGATCATTTATGGTAGCCAGGTATTTAAATTAGACTGGGTGATTATGAGTATCGTTATCCTCTGTCTGGTTGCCGTTTCTCTTTATCAGGGAATTACTTTGATAGAAAAATGGTATGAAAAAACCATTTAAGAAAAAGCTGAAGATGGGACTCGAACCCACGACCCCTTCATTACGAGTGAAGTGCTCTACCAACTGAGCTACTTCAGCCTGGTTCTTACTGGAGCATGAAAGATTGTCATGCTCTGGTAATCTACCGAGAATTATTATATATAATTTTGGGAAATTTGGCAAGTGGGAAAATCAAAGATTATGAAATTAGTGTAAATGCACATCCATCTGAGGATAAGGAATCTCAATCCCATTTTCATCCATAGCAAGCTTCACATTCTCCGTAATACGCCACTTTGCCTGAAAATAATCTTCATTCTTCACATGGCACCTTCCTCCGATGACCACCTCAGAACTTCCAAGAGACTCCACAAAGGAAATAAGCTCCATATCCTTTAACGTGCTTTCATCTTCCCTTAAAACCTGAAGCACGCATTCCTTTGCTTTTTTCAAATCCGCTTCATAGGATATGCCCACAAAGACGTCCAGTCGTCTGTCTGCTGCAGCGGTTACATTGGTCAGGCTGGTGTTTGCCAGGGTGCCGTTTGGCAGCACAACGATTTTTCCGTCGGCTGTGGTAAGCTTTGTGAAAAAAAGCTGGATTTCCGTAACGGTTCCTTCATGATTCTTACTGTCTTCAATAATATAATCACCGATGCGGAAAGGCTTTAGTAAAAGGATCAGCACACCACCCGCCAGATTGGAAAGGCTTCCCTGAAGGGCAAGACCGATTGCAACTCCGGCAGAGCCTACCACAGCTACCACGCTGGCAGCATCCAGACCAAAGCCAGAAGCAATCATAAATGCCAGGAGCACATACAGTATCATTTTGATAAAGGAATCCAGAAACTGCACCACGCCCTGATCGGCATTTGCCTTTTTACAAGAACGCTTTACAATCTTACGGATAATCTTAATGACCTGTATTCCAAGAAACAGAAAGAACAGTGCGAAAAGCACTCTTAAGCCTAAATCCAATGCTTTTTCCGGCAGTTGCTTTAAATAGCTTTGTAACAGTCCGATATTCTCTTCAATATTTTCTACCACAACTTCATCTCCGGATTGATTCATTATATCTTATGCTCCTTTCCGTTTCTTATGAATATTCTTTTTCTTATACCTGTTACCACCGGCCTCTAAGATTGATCAGCCAGCTTTTTCAGTTCCTCTGCTTTCTTCATCAGAGCTTCTGCTTCCTTTTCTTCTTTTAATGCAGTCGCCTTTGCTGCCTTTGCTTTTGCTGCCGCTTCCTTTGCAATGCGCATAGCTTCTTTTGCTGCATTTCTGGCAGCGTCCCTTGCTTCCTTTTCTGCCTTCCGCCTTGCTTCTTCTATTGCCTTTCTTCTTGCCTCTTCCTTCTTTGCGGCAATTTCATCCTGTTCCTTTTTCGTGAAAGGCGTATAGGTGAAAATCTGGACGGAAAGTGCCGGCATCTTAATCAGAATGGAATTTTCCCTATCATCGCATTCAGATTCTTCGCTCTTTAGTATTCTTCCGTTAACACAGTCTTTTCCGCCAAATTCCTTGCTGTCACTATTGAGAACTTCCTTATATTTTCCTGGATAGGGAACACCAATCTTATAATTCTTTCTTTCCTCATTGGCAAAATTGCAGACGATTAAAAGTGTCTCCTCTTCTTTTTGCGTTTTCCTTAAAAACACAATGACATTTTCATTGGCCGAAATATTATTGATCCATTCAAAACCTTCGCCATCAAAATCCGTTCCATATAATGCAGGATGATTCTTGTAAAAATAGTTGCATTCCCTTACAAAACGATTCAGCTCCCGATGCTTGTCATGCTCAAGCAGGTGCCATTCTACTCCCCGCTCCTCATTCCATTCATCAAATTCACCGATATCCTGTCCCATGAACAATAACTTTTTCCCCGGATGGGCCATCATATAGCCATAAGCAGCTTTTAAGTTATTGAACTTATCCGGAATTTCTCCCGGCATCTTTCCTATCATGGATGCCTTTCCATGTACTACTTCATCATGAGAAAGCACAAGCATGAATTTCTCACTATAGGCATAAATCATACTGAATGTAAGCTCTCCGTGATGTTGTCCTCTAAAAAACGGATCATACTTCATGTAATTAGTAAAGTCATTCATCCAGCCCATATTCCATTTTAAGTCAAAACCAAGCCCGTCCTCTTCCAAATCGCCTGTAATCTTTGGCCATGCAGTGGATTCCTCTGCAATTACAAGTGCTCCGGATTTTTCCTTATGGACAATGCTGTTCAAATGCTTCAAAAATTCAATGGCTTCTAAATTTTCCTTTCCACCATAGATATTCGGTATCCATTCTCCATCCTGTTTTCCATAATCTAAATAAAGCATGGAGGCAACCGCATCCATACGGATGCCATCCGCATGAAATTCCTTCAACCAGTAAAGCGCATTGGCAATTAAATAATTTTTTACTTCCGGCCTTCCATAGTTGAAAATCAGAGTTCCCCAGTGAGGGTGGAAGCCCTGCCTTGGATCTTCATGCTCATAAAGGCAGGTGCCGTCAAAATTGGAAAGACCATGGGTATCCCTTGGAAAATGAGCCGGAACCCAGTCCAAAATCACGCCAATTTTATTTTTGTGCATTTCATTCATAAAATACATAAAGTCCTCAGGTGTTCCATAACGGGAAGTGGGTGAATAATATCCAATGACCTGATATCCCCAGGATGCATCAAAAGGATGTTCCATAATGGGCATAAGCTCAATGTGGGTATATCCCATTTCTTTTACGTATTCTATAATCATAGGGGCAAGCTCTCTATAGTTGTAAAAAGACCTGTCTTCTTCCACCGGCTTTCGAAAAGAACCCAGGTGAAGCTCATAAACACTCATTGGCGCCTTGCCTATATCCGTTTTCTTTCTTTCTAAAAGCCACTCTTCATCTTCCCAGGCAAATCCCTCCAGATTTGCTACTACAGAAGCATTTTCCGGACGAAGCTGTGAAAAAGAGGCATAAGGATCTGCCTTTAAATACGTCAGGCCACCTTTGATCTTTATTTCAAATTTGTAATTATCCCCTTCTTTTGCAGCGGGGATAAATATTTCAAAAATGCCGGAATCCCACAGTCTCCGCATCTGATGTATTCTGCCGTCCCAGTCATTGAAATCACCTACCACGCTGACACGCATGGCATTTGGCGCCCATACCGCAAAATGCACGCCTGAAATCCCATCTATTTTCATGGGATGGGCTCCTAAGATTTTGTATACACTGTAATGAATCCCGTGATTGAACTTTTCCGTATCCTTTTTGGTAATAATCGGATCGAATTGATAAGGATCAATAATCTCTTTTTTGGACCCATCCTGAAATTCTACGGAAAAATGGTATTCCGTTTTTTGGATTTTAGGAAGAAGCGCCGCAAAATATCCCTCTTCATCCACCTGCTCCATTTTTGTAGAGGAACTTTTCGTAACCACAGTTGCCTTTTTTGCATTTGGATAAAAGAACTGAACAAGAGTTCCTCCAGTAACCTGAGTAATACCAAGCAACTTATGTGGATTATCCTCTTCCGAATATACAATTCCTTCAATTTCCGCCCAATTCATCAATTTATATAACTTTTTCGTCATTCCTGCTCCTTCCTGTCTCCCTTTTTCTACCGGGAGTTCTTTTTATATTCTTGTGCAGTTTCCTTTTCTCGCTAAATGCTGTGTATAAATAGCCCGCTTCTGAGCTTTGGCTCAAACCATGTGGATTTGGGAGGCATCAGACGCCCTTCATCCGCCACCCGAAATAACTCTTCAATAGATGTGGGATATAGTGCAAATGCTACCTTACAATCTGTTGCAACTCTCTTTTCCAGCTCTGTAAGCCCCCTGATTCCCCCTACGAATCCAATCCGTTTATCCGTTTTCGGATCGTCAATTCCTAAAATCGGCTGGAGCAGGTACTTCTGCAAGACAGATACATCCAGTCCGTCTACTGCATCATCGGAATGCAGCCCTTCCTTTTCGATCAATTTATACCAAGTATTCCCAAGATACATGGAAAAGACTCCTTTTCCGGAGGGAGATGCCTTTTCAAAAGGTTCAATAATAAAATTTTCCTTTACCTTTTCCAGGAATTCCTCCTCATTATAACCATTTAAATCCTTTACCACCCGGTTATAATCCATAATCATCAATTGATCATCCGGAAACAATACGGAAAGAAAATAATTGAACTCTTCTTCTCCTGTAAAATCAGGATTTGCCTTCCTTCGCTTTAGGGATACCTTTACTGCGGAGGCACAGCGATGGTGCCCGTCTGCAATATAAATGGAATTCATGGAGGAAAAAGCCTTTTCAATTGCCTCCATATCCTCTTTTTCATCAATTACCCATACTCTGTGCCTTACTCCGTCATCCGCCACGAAATCATAAAGCATTTCCCGCTTCTTTACTTTGTTCACAATCTGATTGATGATTTCATTAGAGCGGTATGCAAGAAAAATCGGACCAGTTTGTGCATTGCATGTATCCACATGACAGATTCTGTCAAGCTCCTTATCCTCTCTTGTATTTTCATGCTTTTTTATTGTTTCATTCATGTAGTCATCCACACTGGCACATGCTGCTATTCCGGTCTGACTCCTGCCATTCATAGTCAGCTCATAAATATAATAGTATGGGGCTTTATCAGTGATAAACTGTTCTTCCCTTACCATATCCCATAAAATATCCCTGGCCTTTTCATACACGCAGTCTGCATATGTATTCACACTGTCGTCAAACTGGGTTTCCGCCCTGTCAATTCTTAAAAAAGAAAGCGGTTCTCTTTTTACCACCTCTTTTGCTTCCTCCCTGTTGTATACATCGTAAGGCAATGCTGCAATTTTACTTTCCAGGCCCTTTCTGGGCCTGATCGCCTTAAATGGTATTATTTTTGCCATTGTTTAACCCCCTCGTTTGTATTTCCATTTTTAAAATGTATCTATATCCCCGTATTTTGTCATATTTCCAACAGTACTTTGGAACTTTCTCTCCGTTTCTACGGCAGCTTCACTTGCAAGATCCATATATTTAATAAAAATCTCTTCCATTTCCACGCCCTTTTCCTTTGCAATTTCTTCCATTATGGGCTGCAGTTTCTGAAGCTGAAAGGAAACTCTCGTTTTTTGAGGATCAATATCGCCAAGTACCTTGTCCGCATATGCGTTAATTTTATCCAACATTGCCTTATCTTCTGCTGTCATGCTGCACACTCCTGTCCTTATAAAAAATTTCTTCTTCTATTTTACCATTGTACTACAG
>CAMWWJ010000176.1 GCA_947177925.1 uncultured Lachnospiraceae bacterium | reverse complement strand
TGCATTGCTGGTAGTCTCCATTCTGAACATGAAAAATAAGAAATAGCCGTCCTGCCCTGACAAAGCTGACGACTATTTCTTGATAGTAATATGTTTCGCCGGGACGGGTGAAGTGCACTCACCTTCCGGCTGTCCTGTTAAGCATATTATACGCAATATTTAGAAAAATGTCAAACATACTTTGCCGCCTCACACCATCCTAAGCACCACCGTAACCCGCATATTTCCCTGCTCCATCCCCGCAAAAATCTCCCCTTTCATCTTATGCAGAATTTCCCTGCATATATACAGCCCCAGTCCGCTGCCCCTTTTTTCCTTCCCGTTAGATCCCCGATAAAAGCTTTCAAAAATATGGGACAGCTCCTGTTCCGGCAGGGAATTTCCCGTATTTTCTACCGTAACAAGCAGGCAGTCCTCTTCCTTTTCAAAATAAATCCTGATTGCCTTTCCGTCCCCGTACTTTACGGCATTTTCCATAATGTTCTCAAATACCTCCAATGCTCTGTCAAAATCACCGTAAAGCAGGCAGTTTTCATAAGCCTCTACTTGGAATTCCGTATGCAGGAGAGCTAATTTTTCCTCATAAAAACCGGTGAACTTCTCCATTAAATTCTTTAAATAAAATTCTCCAGGATTTACCGGAATGTGAAGGAAATCTTCCGTAGCGGCAGCAATGATCTTTTCAATATAGCCTTCTATTAAAGAAGCCTTTTCCAAAATTCCGTCCACTGCCTGATTCCTTTTTTCTTCCTGGTCATATAGTCCCTTTTGTAATGCTTTACCATATAAATAAATGGAGCTTAGAGGTATCTTTAAATCATGGGAAAGGGATAAGAGCATAGTCTTTTTCTCTCTTTCCAGCTCCAAATTTTTCCGCCTGTTATCCTCCAATGTTTCCCTAAGCATATCAAGTCCCCAAAGAAATCTTCCAAAATAGCCTTCTCTTTGCTCCTTCAATCCCTGTACCAGATTTCCTTTTGCTAACAAAAAAGGATATTCCTTAATCTGCTCAAAGGGCATGATCAGCTTCTTTTTCACATAGACCAATATAGCAAGCAACGCAAAAAAGCAGCACAAGGCAATTCCATTTAACAATAAAAACCGGGAAAGACTGTTATTTTCCCCTTCTTCCTGATAGGTAAGCTTCAGATAACCCGTTCCTGTTTTTAAAACAATGGGATAAAACATCGCATCGGACACAGGAACCTGATAAAACTCCTCTGTTTCTAAAAAGGAAGCTCCTTCTTCCAAATACTCTATTTTCGTAATGGTCTTATAATCGGAAACAGGGATGCTTTCTGCAAGCACCCCTAAATCCGCATTTTCATTTTCTTCCACTTCCTGTTTCATGACAGCCAGAATCCGGTTACCTTCTACCTTATGAAGTTTTGCTTTTTCTTTGTCCACACTTTTTATATAAAATATATTTGCTGCCGTTACGATTGTCAAAAAGAAAAGGACTGCTGCCAACATCATTCTATTATATTGCTTCATACCATTTTATACCCCACTCCCCAGACAGTCAGAATATGCTCCGGCTGTCTGGGATTTACTTCGATTTTTTCCCGGAGCCATTTGATATGCACCGTCAGTGTAGATGGTTCGCTAAAGCTGTCCACACCCCAGATCCGATTGAATATCCGTTCCTTTTTCAGTACCTTTCCCTGATGTTCCATAAGCAGAGTCAGCAGCTCATATTCTTTTGCAGTCAGCTCCAGTTCCTTTTCGGAAAGAAACACCCTTCTTCCTTTCAAATCCGCTTTCAAGTTAGCAATTGTTAACATTCCTGGCTTCTGCCCTTCTTCATAATTTCTTCGAAAGACTGCGCGGATTTTTGCAAGAAGTATATCAATATCATATGGCTTTTCCATATAATCATCCGCCCCTAGAAGCAACGCATTCAGCTTATCATCCTTTTCCACTCTTGCACTTAATACGATAATGGGAACGTTATCTTCTTCCCGGATCTTCCTGCACACATGAAATCCATCCAGTTCCGGCAGCATGATGTCAAGAAGCACAAGCCTGACACAGCTTTCGCTTATAAAGGAAAGAGCCTCTTCTCCCGTCCGTACACGGGCAGTTATATATCCCTCATTTCTCAGAAAATCGCAAAGCACTTCTCCTAATTCTTTTTCGTCCTCCACTACTAAAATATCTACCATAGCTCTTTCCTTTTCCTATGCCTACCAGCCCATTTCCATAAGCCAGCCGTTTAAAGTACGCTCCCTATCTCTTAAATCCTGTTCTGCCTGAAACTTTCCAAGCTTATATTCATCCTCTATTCTCCCGTCTATCAGATAAATCACCCGGTCGCTTTTGGCTGCTACCCGCACATCATGGGTAACCAAAAGGATGCTGGTTCCTTCCCGGTTAATCCGGTTCAGCTCCTTCATGACCTCATAGGAAGCCTGCTTATTTAGAGAACCAGTTGGCTCGTCCGCAAAAATAATCTTGGGATGATTGATCAGGCTTCTGCAGATACATGCCCTTTGAAGCTGTCCGCCGGAAACCTCATTGATATCATTGTCAGCCACCTGTATAATATCCAGCTTTCTCATAAGCTCCTCTGCCTGTTCATTAATTTCCTTCCTGCTTCTCCCGGCTCTGCCTTTTTCCGCCTGATAGGCAGGCAAGATAATATTATCATAAATAGAAAGATTTTTTAACATATACATCTGCTGGAAAATAAATCCCATTTCCACCAGCCGCACTTTTGCCAGCTCTTTTGGCTTAAGATGGCTTAAATCCTTTCCAAAAAAGTCCACGCTTCCGGCTGTCATGCTGTCCATGCTGCTTACCGTATAAAGCAAAGTCGATTTCCCCGAACCGCTTGGTCCCATAACAGACACCATTTCCCCTTCATTCACGGTAAAGCTCACATTTTTTAATACATTATTCTGCCTTTTATCCATCACATAAGTCTTACATAGATCTTTTACTGCTAATGAATTGCTCATTCTTTTCTTCCTCTCTTCTCCATACTTATTTTTTATTCCATATCATTGATTTTCCGGACACTGAACTTTTTCACTCCGGAAGTTGCAAAGTAAGCCGACGCTAACACTCCTGCTAATAACAGCAGAGGATATCCTACATACACCTCCATTGGCACAATGCTTAATTCCACCTGTCTGGCACCCATAATTCCAAAGGTATACTGTATCATCAAATCATTTAAGAGATACGAACATAAAATTCCAAAAAAAACAGATACTAGCTGAATCATTCCGATTCGCATACTCTGCCATGCCCGCAGAAAGCCGTTGGAAAATCCAATGCTCTTTAAAAGGGCAATTTCTCCTTTATCCCGCTCCAAAAATGTCCTGCAAAGCAGAATCGTTACCAGACTGTTTATCATAATCACCACAGATACCGTAAGCAGCTTAATCTCACCCACTCGTTCTATGACAGTTCCCAACTGTGCTGCAATCTTTTCTCTTGTATTTTTGATTTCATAATCCGGAGTAATTTCCTTCATTTTGGAAATCGCTGCCTCCACATCCGTTCCTTCCCGGAAATACCCCTGTATCCCATAAAAACCGGCGGCATATTTCAAGTCCGTTTCCGCTGTCTCCGACAGACGAATGGAATACCCAAGATTATTAAAGCTTTCAAAGGTTGCCGTAAAAATATACGGTATTTTCTCCTTGGCAAACTGCAGATAGACCGTATCCCCTATTGTTACATTCAGTTCTTCCGCCAGCATTGTAGTCATGGCTAATTCTTTGGAGAGCTTTGGCGGCTCACCTTCCAGATAACGATAATTTTCTGTATGAAAATTCTTTGCCTGCAATGACAAAATACTTCTTTTATCCTTATTTGTATCACTTGAAACATATGGAAAATAGTTGATTTCGTTATAGAGCTTTACGTAAATTCCTTCTTTGGCATATGTCTCTTCCATATGCTGAAGATCCGCAAGCATTTTGCTCATATCCCCATCCTTCATATAGGCTTCTTCCTTATTATTAACTATATAAACATCCGACCTGGCGATTCCGAACATGGTAATGATAGAATCTCCCTTTAACGTATTTACTGCATTTAAAGGAAGAATAATCATGATGACTCCAAGAATAAAGGAAATAAAAAGAGGAATATATTTTCTTTTACTGCTCAGAATATCATTTGCCGCTAAAAAGAACAGGGTGGGCAGTTTTCCTGATTTATACAGAGAGAGCGGGGAGCTTTTGCCATAACGTTCTCCGTTGGAGCCGCTTTTCACTGCCTCCATCACGGTAAGCCTTCTAATCTTTCCCGTACAAATATAACAAAATCCCATTACCAGCAAAACAATGATACACCCACAACTTAAACATAATAATAAATTTCCTTGTGCTCTTGGCATATACATATTTTTTTCTATGGACTTCATCATAAAATTGGAGAAAGGAATACTAAAAACCGCCCCTAACAAAGCTCCTGCCACAGAAACCGCAAAATACTTGCATAAATAAATTCCTCTTATGGCAAAGCTGCTTATCCCAATAGCCTTCATGACTCCAATTTCCTTGAACTCCTCCTGCAGGGTAAATGTAATCGTAAACTTTAAAATCACAAAGGATACTGCCAATAAACATATACTGATAATCATAAGAAATGCTGCAAACAGCATATCCATAATGTAACATTTACGAAGTTCCTTCTGAGTCATTGTGGTGTTTACTGGAAATCCCTCATTGGAAAATTTCTGTTCAAACTCTAAAACATCCAAAGTAGAAATGCCATATCCCGTAATAATGCTCTCCTCTTCCAAAAGAGCATTTTCTACCATTGCAAAATCCCTGTCCGAAACATACTGCGCATTAAATCCCACAAAAGGAGAACCAAACAACACATCCTTTACAAGCGCTTTTACCTGAAGGGAAATTTCCTTATCCCCTACCCGGAACCTGATCTCATCGCCCGGCTTGATATCGTTTTGCTCAGCCTGCGAAACAGAAATGGCAATTTCTCCCGGCTCTAAAAAAACAGGCTGATTTTTTGTATCAAAAATCAGATTCTGTTTTTGTCTGATTTTACATAGATACATCGGATTGCCAAAGCTGTTATCTTCCTTTTCAATAAGAAGATAAGAGTCTTTGTCTACGGCTTCTACCAGTCCTTCTTCTTTCAGCCATTCTTCAATCCTGTTCTCATTTTCTTCTGACCCCATTGTCATGGCATAGAAATCGGATACATTTGCTTTTTCAAAAAAATAATCAATGGCATTCATCGTAAGCAGCAGATTGTTGATACCACCTGCTAAAAAAATACTGCTTAAGATTAAAAGCAGAAACAGGATTAGATTCATTCCCTTTTTCCGCTTTAAGTCCTTTTTTAAAATCTGAATAAACATAGCCTTTTCCTCTCTTTTTTATTGTAACAGAATTTGTACTGTCTGAAACTAAGTATAAGGGGGGAATTATTAAATAATCCTTAAATGAGAGGGAAATTTTGCTTTAAGGTGTGTTATTTGCTTACGCTGCTGCCTGCAGCGCATTTAATATCTTCTGGGATTCGTTCTTGCACACTCGTTTTGAATGTGCTAATATGATACCGCATTCAGTACAAGTACATAGGTGTAAAAAATAATATGCTTAACCGGGTAGCCGGGGGACGTGCTCCCACCCGTTTCGTGTCCTGCGGAAAGGAGTGGTGCTTATGAGTACATATGAAGAATTTATGGTTATTTTAACAGCTGCATTGCTGGTAGTCTCCATTCTGAACATGAAAAATAAGAAATAGCCGTCCTGCTCTCGCAAAGTTTAGGAACGGCTATTTCAAATAGTTAAAGATTAAATTGCGCCGAGACGGGTAATGTGCACTTACCTTCCGGCTGTCCTGTTAAGCATATTATACGCAATATTCAGAGAAATGTCAAACATACTTTGCAGTCCCAGCGCTGGTCAAAACTGCAACGATACTATACAATCAGATCATCACGCCCTTTCCTATTACAAATGTGATAATCTTGGATTGATACCAGTTTGAACATTTCATCAAAATTATTCGGAGGTCACATATATGAACAGATTAGTATCAAAATTATTGATTTACGGGGATATGCCAAAGGATTCCATTTTAATGGAATTAAGCGCTATTTGTGAAGAAGCTGAAAGCGCTGACTTTCACAAAGAAGAATTGATCAACAGGATTTACCGGCAGATAAAACGGATACTGGTGGTAGCAACGGAATATGGCTTTAACAGAAATCTCTGGCATAATTATTTAACCTTTTTGCTGATTATGGATGAAAATCCTTTCAGCATTACTTGTGAAAAAACAGGAGCTAAGACCGGAAGCGTCAACCACTTTGCCAAAAATGATTTTAAAATATTTATGCAGTTGTTCCACTATGATTTCAGCGCTTTAGAAAAAAAGCTGGGAATTGACTGCTTTAGCTGTATCACAAACTATGAAGCAATTGAGAAGCCCGAACTGATGTACAATAAAAATGTCAGTGAAAAAGTACAGCACTTAAGCATGGAACTGGAATCTGCCGCTGACGAAGAAGAATTTTTCCTTTGCATCACAACCTTTTACAAAGATTACGGTGTAGGTGCATTTGGTCTGAACAAGGCATTCCGCATTCAGGCAGTTCAAAATAATCAAATTTTATTCCAGGCAATCAATAACATGGATAAAGTGGTCTTAGACGATTTGATTGGCTATGAGATTCAGAAAAAAAAGCTGGTTGACAATACAAAAGCATTTGTAGAAGGTAAAAAAGCAAACAATGTGCTTTTATTTGGCGACAGCGGCACTGGTAAATCTACCAGCATCAAAGCAATCGTCAATGAATTTTACAAGGACGGACTTCGCATGATTGAAATTTATAAACACCAATTTAAGCATTTGTCCCAGGTGATTGCCCAGATTAAAAACCGTAATTACAAATTCATCATCTATATGGACGATTTATCTTTTGAAGACTTTGAAACAGAATACAAATTCTTAAAAGCAGTCATTGAAGGCGGAGTGGAAACAAAACCTCAAAACATACTAATTTATGCAACCTCCAACCGCCGTCATTTAATCCGGGAAACCTGGAAGGATCGAAACGACATGGATACGGAA
>CAMWWJ010000175.1 GCA_947177925.1 uncultured Lachnospiraceae bacterium | reverse complement strand
TTGTTTCACAGAGATTTCATTTTTTTATTACTTTATTCCTCTTCTTCTTCCTTCGGTAAAGTAACCTCTTCCTCTATATCATTCATAACAGGATTCTTCTCTTCCTCCGGAATATCCTCAAGGGCATCCTCCACATTTTCAAATTCCTGATTGCCATCAGATACCTTTTCACGAACCTTTGCAATCTTTGCAACTGTTACATTGTCATCTAAATTAATCATCTTCACACCGGAAGTAATTCTTCCCAATGTAGATATATCTTCCATCCTTAACTGGATAATGATTCCTTCCGTTGTAATCATCATTATTTCATGATCGTCATTAACTGCCTTTACACCTACCACGTAGCCGGTCTTTTCTGTTATTTTATAACATTTTACTCCTTTACCGCCACGCTTCTGTACTGTAAATTCATCCAGATAAGTACGTTTTCCCATACCCTTGCTTGAAACGATCAACAAGGAATCTCCCTGATGGTCAAGCTGCATGCCAACTACTTCATCCTGGTCGGACAAATTCATTCCAATTACACCCATGGATGTCCTTCCAGTTGCCCTAACATCTGTTTCTTTAAAACGGATACACATGCCATGTTTCGTAACAAGGAAGATTTCTGTTTCATTATCGGTAGTCTTTACTTCAATTAACTCATCATCTTCCCTTAAATTAATAGCAGCTAATCCGTTCTTTCGCACATTGCTGTACTCCATAACAGAAGTTTTCTTCACAATACCATTTTTTGTTACCATAAACAGGTTCTTATTTTCCTCATAATCCTTAATAGGAATGATGGCGGAAATCTTTTCACCTGGATTTAACTGAAGTAAATTGATAATAGCAATTCCTCTTGCATTTCTTCCAGCTTCCGGAATCTCATAGGCTTTCAGTCTGTAAACCCTTCCGTAATTGGTAAAGAACATAATATAATGGTGGGTCGTGGTCATAAGAAGGTCTTCTATATAATCCTCTTCAATGGTCTGCATACCCTTAATGCCTTTACCGCCCCGGTTTTGTGCTTTAAAATTGTCTACGGTCATACGTTTGATATAACCAAGGCTTGTCATGGCAATTACTGTATTATCCTTTGGAATCAAATCCTCCATGGAAATATCATAAGCATCAAATCCAATGCTGCTTCTTCTTTCATCGCCGTATTTTTCAGCAATAATCAGGATTTCTTCTTTGATGACTCCAAGAAGCAGTTTCTTATCCGCCAAAATTGCCTTTAACTCTGCAATCTTAGCAAGCAATTCTTTGTGCTCATTTTCGATTTTTTCTCTTTCCAAACCGGTAAGAGCACGAAGACGCATATCCACGATAGCTTGAGCCTGTACCTCTGACAAACCAAAACGCTCTATCAAACGTTCCTTGGCAATCTGTGTATTCTGGCTGCTTCTGATAATCTGAATTACTTCGTCGATATGATCAAGAGCAATCAACAAGCCCTGTAAAATATGATCTCTTTCTTCCGCTTTATTTAAATCGTATTTTGTACGCCTTGTTACTACTTCTTCCTGATGGATTAAATAGCTTTTCAGCATATCTAAAAGATTCATTACCTTTGGTTCATTATTTACAAGGGCAAGCATGATAATACCAAAGGTATCCTGCATTTGTGTATGCTTATAAAGCTGATTCATGATCACGTTGGCATTGGCATCCCGGCGAAGCTCTATGACTACCCGCATACCTTCCCTGTCGGATTCATCCCGAAGATCGGTAATTCCATCGATTTTCTTTGTTTTTACAAGCTCGGCAATCTTCAAAATCAAATTTGCCTTATTTACCATATAAGGAAGCTCTGTCACTATGATGCGGCTTTTTCCGTTTGGAAGAGTTTCGATATCGGTTACTGCCCGGACGCGGACTTTTCCCCTTCCGGTACGATATGCTTCTTCACTTCCTCTTGTTCCCAGAATAATGCCGCCAGTAGGAAAGTCAGGAGCTTTTACGATTTCTAACAGCTCATCGATTTCCGTATCCCTGTCTTCCTGTACTTTATTGTCAATAATCTTTACTACCGCATGGATTACCTCCCTTAAATTATGAGGAGGAATGTTGGTAGCCATACCTACCGCAATACCGGTAGTGCCGTTTACTAAAAGATTGGGATAACGGCTTGGTAAAACTGCAGGTTCTTTTTCCGTTTCATCAAAGTTCGGTACAAAATCCACTGTATCTTTATTGATATCAGCCAAAAGCTCCATGGAGATTTTAGAAAGCCTTGCTTCCGTATAACGCATGGCAGCGGCGCCGTCACCATCCACGGAACCAAAATTTCCATGTCCGTCTACCAAAGGATAACGGGTAGACCAGGGCTGTGCCATATTTACCAAAGCGCCATAAATAGAACTGTCGCCGTGAGGATGGTATTTACCCATTGTATCACCGACGATACGGGCGCTTTTTCTATGTGGCTTATCCGGCCCGTTATTTAACTCAATCATGGAATATAAAACCCTACGCTGTACGGGCTTTAAACCATCTCTTACATCGGGAAGTGCACGAGAAGCAATTACGCTCATAGCATAATCAATATAAGAATTTTCCATTGTTTTTTTCAGGTCTACCTCGTGGACCTTATCAAAAATATTATCTTCCATTCTTATCTATTCTCCATTCTGCTTAGACATCCAGATTTTTTACGAATCTGGCATTTTCCTCAATAAATTCACGTCTCGGCTCCACTTTATCACCCATAAGAGTGGTAAATGTAAGATCTATTTCCGATTCTGCTTCTTCATCCATAGTAACACGAAGTAAGATTCTGTGTTCCGGATCCATGGTAGTTTCCCAAAGCTGCTCCGGATCCATTTCTCCAAGTCCTTTATAACGCTGAATCTTATTATTCTGATCCCTGCCTACTTCCCTTAATATACCGTCAAGTTCTTCGTCGCTGTAGGCGTACCATACCTTTTTATTTTTCTCCAGCTTATAAAGGGGAGGCTGTGCCAGATACACATAACCTTCTTTTATCAAATCCGGCATAAAACGATAAAGAAATGTAAGCAGCAGCGTACTGATATGTGCGCCATCCACATCCGCATCGGTCATGATGATGATTTTGTGGTAACGAAGCTTTGATATATCAAAATCTTCATGTATGCCTGTTCCAAATGCAGTAATCATTGCCTTGATTTCCGCATTAGCATATATTTTATCAAGCCTTGCCTTTTCTACATTTAATATCTTTCCACGAAGAGGTAAAATTGCCTGAGTCGCCCGACTCCTTGCAGTTTTTGCGGAACCTCCCGCACTGTCTCCCTCTACAATATAAATCTCACAGTTTTTCGGGTCCTTATCGGAACAATCCGCCAGCTTGCCCGGCAGGCTCATTCCCTCTAATGCAGTCTTTCTTCTTGTTAAATCCCTTGCTTTTCTTGCAGCTTCTCTTGCCCGCTGTGCCAGAATGGACTTTTCACAAATAATCTTTGCAACTGTAGGATTCTGCTCTAAGAAATAAGTAAGCTGTTCACTTACCACGCTGTCTACTGCGCCTCTTGCTTCTGAATTGCCAAGCTTTTGCTTTGTCTGCCCTTCAAACTGGGGATCTTCTATTTTAATACTTACAATAGCGGTTAAACCTTCCCTTATATCCTCACCGGAAAGATTTGCTTCACTATCCTTTAATAATTTGTTGGTCCTTGCATAATCGTTAAAGGTTTTTGTAATAGCATTACGAAATCCTGCAAGATGAGTACCGCCTTCCGGAGTATTGATATTATTTACAAAACTGTAGGAGCTTTCCGTATAGGAATCATTATGCTGCATGGCAACTTCCACATATACATTGTCCCTGCTGCCTTCAAAATACATTACATCACTATAAAGAGCCGTTTTACTCCTGTTCAGATAAGTGACAAATTCTCTGATGCCGCCTTCATAGTGAAATTCTTTTACAAGAGGCTCCTCTAATCTTTCATCCCTTAAACGGATACGAAGATTTTTCGTCAAAAATGCCATTTCACGAAGTCTTTGTTTTAACGTATCAAATTCAAATACCGTTTCTTCAAAAATCGTATCATCCGGTAAAAAAGTAACCTTCGTACCTGTTTTTTCCGGTTCACATTCTCCAACTACCTTTAAAGCATAAATAACATGTCCTCTTTCATAACGCTGCCTGTAAACTTTGCCATCCTGAAAGATTTCTACTTCAAGCCAGTTAGAAAGAGCATTTACAACAGAAGCGCCTACGCCATGAAGCCCGCCGGAAACCTTATAGCCTCCTCCGCCGAATTTTCCTCCGGCATGTAAAACAGTAAATACTACCTCTACTGCCGGAATTCCTGCTTTATGATTGATTCCAACTGGAATTCCCCTGCCGTTATCCACTACGGTAATGGAATTATCCTGATTGATGGAAACATCAATGGTATCACAAAAACCTGCCAAAGCTTCATCTACGGAATTATCCACGATTTCATACACTAAATGATGTAATCCTCTTATTGACGTGCTTCCTATATACATACCCGGTCTTTTTCTTACTGCTTCAAGACCCTCTAAAATCTGAATCTGGTCTGCTCCGTATTCAGCGCTCATCTTATAACCTCCTACTATTTCTTTCCTTTTTACTTCACATTATCATTTTTAATTTTCAGACTGAATGATCCCGTCTGTTACTTTAAATATTTTATCAATTTCAAATCGGTTATTGATGAATTCATCAAGCCCCGTACATGTAATGATTGTTTGAATATCGCCAATGCTGTTAAGCAGATAATTTTGTCTGTTGCTGTCCAATTCTGACAATACATCATCTAAAAGTAAAACAGGAATATCATTTGTGATTTTCTTAACCAGTTCAATTTCAGAAAGCTTTAAAGAAAGAGCCGCCGTCCTCTGTTGTCCCTGGGAACCATATTTTCTGATATCCAGTCCTTTTCCTTCTTCTAAAGAAGGAGATTTTCTTTTCACAAGAAAAGAAAAATCATCTCTATGAGGCCCTACGGAAGTCACCTTAAACCGAATATCTCTTTCCTGATTGGCTGCCAGTTTATTTTCAAAGTCAGAAACCGTTACATCCGGCTCATATTGTATGAAAAGCTCTTCCTTTCCACCGGAAAGATTCTTATGTATATCATAAATAATTTCATTTAACTGTTTTACAAAGGCTTCCCTTCGTTCAATAATCTTTTTTCCGTAGGAAACAAGCTGGCTGTCCCATATGTGAATGGTATCTCTTAAATCCGGATTGTTATAAAAATCTTTTAATAATTTATTTCTCTGGTTAATGATTTTATTATATTGATTTAGATTGTAAAGATAAAACTTATCTAACTGGCAAAGCTCCATATCCATGAATCTTCTTCTTTCGGAAGGACCATTTTTGATAATATTCAAATCCTCCGGAGAAAAAAATACTACATTCAACAGTCCTAAAAGCTCTGCCGCCTTTTTAATTTTCTGCCCATTTATGGCAATTCCCTTAGACTTACTTTTTCTAAGGTGCATGTCCACCTTATATTCCATGCCTTCCTTTTCTAAATAAGTCCGGATATGGGCTTCTTCCTTTTCAAAATTGATAATTTCCTTATCTTTGCTGCCCTTATGGGACTTGGTAGTAGAAGAAACGTAAATTGCTTCCAATACATTTGTCTTTCCCTGGGCATTGTCACCATACAAAATATTAGTGCCTCTTTCAAAGGTAAGGGAAAGGGTTTCATAATTTCTAAAATTTTCAAGTTCAATAGACTTAATTATCACGATTTCACCAATTCTTTATTTTATTCCGTAATCCGAATAGTCTTTCCATCAAAGAAAACCTCATCACCGGCATAAAGCTTCTTTCCTCTTTGTGTTTCCACTTTTCCGTTCACCTTTACAAGGCCGTCCTGAATAACGAATTTTGCATCCACTCCGGATTCTACCAGCCCTGCTGCTTTTAATGCCTGTCCTAATTTAATAAATTCATCTCTTAATTTTATTGTTTCCATGCTATGCCACCGTAAAATTTACAGGTAAAATCAAATAAATATAGCTTTCCTTTGCATCCTTGATAAAACAGGGAGCCTTTGGATTTACCAGATAAATTTCTATTTCCTCTTCATCTATTACTTTTAAAGCATCAATCAAAAACTTTGGATTGAATCCAATCATCAGATCCTTCCCCTGCTTCTCTATGGAAATATCCTCATTCATGCTTCCGATAGAAGAATTGATTTTTAATTCCAGTTCTCCATCGGTAATATTGATGATGATAGGTTTTTTGTCCCCTTCTTTTACTAAAAGAGTTGCCCTGTCTATACAGCTTAAAAACTCTCTCTTGCTTATCTTCACCTTTGTTTCATAATCAGAAGACAACATCTGATCAATTTTAAAATATTCTCCTTCTATCAATCTTGACAGAACAATCGTATTATCAAATTCAAATACAATATGCTTATCCGTAAAGTAAATATTTACATCCTTATCCGCTTCTCCGGTTAAAATCTTGCTGATTTCATTTAATGTTTTTCCCGGTACCACTGCCTTGATTTGATTGTAGTTATTTTTTAATTCAATCTTACGTATGGAAATACGATGTCCGTCCAGAGAAACTACCTTTAATTCATTTTCCTTTATTTCAAACAATTCTCCTGTCATTAATTTATTATTATCATTATCGGAAATTGAAAAAATAGTCTGCCTTATTACTTCCTTTAAGGTAAACTGTGAAATTGCAACCGATTCATTTCTTTCAATATTTGGAAGATAAGAAAAGTCTTCACCTGATCTGCCGCTTATATTGAATTTAGACTTTTCACAGGTTATCATTATCTGGTAATTTTCATCCGTTACTATCGTTACATCATTATCAGGAAGTTTTCTCATGATTTCAAGGAATATTTTTGCGTCAATTGCTATAATGCCTTTTTCAAGAATTTCCCCTTCTATTGTTGTTTCAATGCCAAGTTCCATATCATTTGCGGTTAAAGTAATGACACCTCTTGAAGCATCTATTAAGATACATTCCAGTATCTGCATGGTTGTTTTTGAAGGAACTGCTTTGGAAACAATCTGCACACCATTTAATAGATCTGCTTTCTTACAAATTAATTTCATTGTGAATAACTCCCTTCCATGAAAAATGA